>JBEBXZ010000136.1:0-5781 GCA_040391335.1 Dokdonella fugitiva
ACGAGGAGTATTGCTGCAGCTGCGAGAACGCTTGCTTTCATCGGCTAACGCCTGAGTTAAGCCGACCCGCAGCGGGGCGGCGACTGGATGCAATATAGCCGAAGGCCTGCAGTCAGGCGCCGCCCCGATGCGGGTTCGGCTTGAACGAATTGTTAGGCTGCGGGGACACGGAGCCCGAGCCCCTCTGCAACCATTGAAACTGCCACTGCTACTGTAGTTGCCCTGGCTGGAGCATGACGTGCGTCTGTCTCAAAAAGAAATGGGCACTGTCCGACAGGAGACTCCAACTGAACCTCGTGTGGGCTGTCCGGATGGCGGAAAAACCAAAGCCCGTCATCATCAGCGCCGGGATGCAGAACCTTGAGCTGCTCATGGACGATGCCAGGATGCGTCTCGATCAGTGCTTGGATGATTGCGTCAATGTCGCGCATCTGTCATTCCGCAGCCTAACGCTTAAACTCAGCCGACGGCAGCCCGCGTAGCGGGATGACGGTCGGCTGGAGCACATAGTTAGACATCTTCGTCGACGCGACTCACTGCATCGGATATTAACGCCATGTCGTTGTCATCGAATGGTCGAAACGTGCCTTGATAGAGGGAAAAGTTTTCAGCTTCTATGGCTGCACCATATCGCAGCCAAAGCACATCCACCAGATCATCGAACGACACGCTGTTCTGAGAGAAGAGGCTCTTCTCAACATAGAGCGACGGGATCGCTCCGCTCGAAGGCTGGAATGAAACGCAGAACGCCGGAATACTGCTGACTGGAGCAAACGCTAAGTCATTGATATTCTCACAACTATAAAGTCGCATTATGCAATCGACAGGCGCATTATCTCTGATCGAAACCAGCAAGTGGCGCAACTGCTCGATTCCTTCAGCGCCTCCAAGAGGGTGGCCTGGCCATCTTCTAAGCGCCCCAATTAGGAAAGGAACCGTAAGGCCGAAATGGCCAGTCGCTCGCCACTGCTCGGTAAGTTTAAACCAAGTGGGCTTCATGCTTTCCTCTCGCATTCGTCATTAACGACGACGCATACAGGTGCCGTAGATCTTCCCAGAGCCCTTCATGCACCTGGATCCGGGCCCGCAGTCGGTATCGAAACTGCATGTATTGCCCTCCGTCTTGTTGATGTCTAGTCCGTTTGAATATGGATTCTGATCGTTCCGATTTCCGGGATTTAGGCCACCAACACACATACCGTTGAGCTGGCCAGATTGTTTGAGGCATTTGCTTCCGACTTCACAATCAGTGTTGAACTGACATGCGGCAGCAAATCCGGACGCAGCAAACAAAGAAACAGCTAACAAAGCGGTGAATACGCGCATGGAACGCTCCCCCCCTATTTGGCACGGTGGTGCCGACGATGATGCCGAAAACCAAGTCTAACTACTATGTATCACCCACATCCGGGTGTTATCTGGGCATTGTTCAGGTTTCCCGGCACTCGCGTCAAGAAAGGAAGTCTCGGGAAATCAGCGACTTCCCAGTTGCTGGTGACGTGGCCGGCGGTTGATGGTGTCAGTGCATAACAGCGTGGATACGGTGCTATGCAATAGCACCGTGAGAACGAGGTGTTATCAACGAACGGCGGGGCGCTCTGTGTGCCGCGTTGCCAGATGGAAATTCGTCGGCGTTTCCAGATGATCGCGGGAAGATGGCCGCAAAGCGGGCCTGCATGACAACATCCTTGTCATTTTTCATTGTTCAGCTTTGTCGTTCGCGGTCGTCGCGTTGCATGCATGGCCGATCGCCATTTATTCAGTCGGCACCCGCTGCCTTCTCGGCGGTGCATTCACTCATGGCATCGGCGGCGGCCGCTTCGATGCAGTCGTCATCAATGCACTCATCATTGATGTAGCCCTCGTCCTCGCAATCCTCGTCGTCACAGTACGTTTCGTCCGGGCAATCGCCCTCTTCGGCGCAGGCTTAGTAATCTGGTGTTACGCGGGCAAGTTCAGGATGCGCTGCGAGGAATGCGACGCCGTCAGACTGGGCGGAGGCGATGCGTGCGGCGTGGCTCGGGTGGCTGGAGAGGTATGCGAGGTCGCTGTCGCCATCTTCCTGCTGTTCGGTCAGCTTGCGGATGGCCGAGCCGAACCAGGCCGGTGAAACGTCGCGTTGGGCAAGCGCATCGAACGCGAAGCTGTCGGCTTCTTCCTCGAAGCCGCGCGAGTAATGGCTTTGCAGCAGCATGGTCGGGATGGCGACGACGATCGTGCTGGCCGAACTGACGTCGCCGGTGAACAGCGCGGCGATGACGAGCACGAAGGAACTGCGCAGCGTCTGGCGCAGCGCATGCCGATGTTCCTGATGACCGAGTTCGTGGGCGACTTCGGCATCTAACTCGCGATCTCCGACGAACAGTTCGACCAGCTCATCGGTCACCACGACCACGCCTCCCGGCACGGCCAGGGCGTTGGCACTGATCGTCGGCGCGTGACGCAATTCAAGGCGATAGCGCGCCGCGCCGGGAAGATCCTTCGCGAGATTCACGAAACGCGCACGCAGTGCCTGCTGGCGTTCGGCATCGAGTTCGCTGGGCTCGAAGCCGAGCAATCGGTCGAGTTGGCCCAGCACCTCGTCGCCCAGCTTGTCTTCCACGCTGGCGGGAATCTGCGCGGCGATGCGATCGGACATCCACGGCACTCCCCAGGTGAAGGTGACCGCTGCGGTGGCAAGGCAGAGCACGATGGATGCGGCAATGGCGTGTGCATGACGTTCGAGCCGATCGACGACGCGCTGCATGCGGTCCTCGCTCGGGAACCAGGCGTCGAGCACCGGATGGTCGCTGACCAGCAGGCGCGCGCCATCGGGGAATTCGATCGTGCGCGCGGTACGCGCGAGGCGCGGCGTAATGCGCAGGTCGACGACCGTGGCTTCGCGATCGACGCCGTCGCCGAACAGGCGGATGCGCCCGGCATCGAGGCGCTCGACCGTGACCGAATGCAGGCGGCTGGTCTGGCCGTCAAACCAGTTGGCGGAAAAACGGTTCATAGGCCGATATCGATATCGAACAAGCCATCCATTTCCGCCGCGGTCGCACCGACGTCGGGGCGGCGTTCGGCGGTCATGCCGTTGAAGTCATCCGCGGCGAGGATGCTCATGCATTCGGCGCGGTAGCGCGCGAGGCGCACCATCGCCCAGGGAATCAGCAGGCCGACGCTGAGCACGATGGCGAACGTATTGCTGGTGTAGATCCACAACAGGCGCTGGCCCTGCACGCTGGAACGCAGGCGACGGCCATCCAGCTCGACGTGGTTGTACATGAGGTTGATCAGGGCCGCGTTGAGGAACGCGAGGATGACGAAGTAGCCGATGTAGAACAGCAGCATGAAAACGATCGGGATCCACGCGGCCTGCGGCGACACCTCGGCGCCGCTGATGATCGATCCGGATGCAAACACGCCGGCCAGGACCATCATCATCACGAACATCCACGCGCTCATCACGCCCCAGGCGATCAGGTACGGAATGTAGAAGCGCGCCGGATCGAGCAGGAAGCGGAACCAGCTGCCGCCGTAACGATGGTTTTCGACGATGAACTGCTTCTGCTTTCCGTGGATCCACGGGTAGAGCAGACCGAGCGTCAGCACGAGCGGGATGAACAGCACGAGGAAGCGGATATAGGCCTCGCCATAATCCTGGATGAAGCGGAACGTCAGTCCGCGCCAGCCGGAGTAGCGCGCACGAAAGGCCAGTCCGCGCACGAGCAGCCAGGGCGTCGCGAACAGCAGGGCGAACGCCAGCACGACCTGCCAGAAAATGCTGAACTGACTGGCGAGGATATAGGCAACGAACAGCGCCACCGCGATCAGGCGCCCCTTGAGGATCGGCCACGGTCGCGCGAGATATTCGAAGGGCACGCCGGCGAGCCGCGTGTTGCCGTAGAAGTAGCGTTCCGTGCGTACTTTCGCCCATGCCGAGAACAGACCGAGCGTCAGGATCGTCAGTGCGAGATTGACGATCCAGATGCGGAAGTATTCGCCTGCGCGACCATCGAACTCGAAACGATGCTCGAACAGGACAGGCGCAGGCACGGCCGGTGCCGTCGGCCAGTACGACACTTCAGGCAAAGGTGGGGCGGGAGGCGCGGGCAGCGCCCCGATGACATCCGCTTGCATGGAAATTCCCCGCCGGTCGCGATGCCGGCATCGGCGCAGTTTACTTGAGGCTCAAGGCCATCGCATGCACGAGCCACTGCGCGACATGTGACATGAAGCGCGGATCAGGCACGGCCAAGCATGAGGTCCGCCGCACGCTCGGCAATCATGATCGTCGGCGCATTCGTGTTACCGCCGGGCAGATCGGGCATGACCGAGGCATCGACGACGCGCAAACCCTGCAGGCCGTGCACGCGCAGTTCGGAATCGACCACCGCTTCGTCGTCGTGCCCCATGCGGCAGGTGCCGATCGGGTGGTAGATCGTCTCCGCCTTGCGCCGGATGAAAGCCTCGATCGCGCGATCATCGGCCACGTCGGCGCCGGGGAATATCTCGCGATCGCGGAACGCATCGAACGGTGCCTGGGCAAAGATCTCGCGCGAGATACGCACTCCCTCGACCATCATCTTCAGATCGTAACCCTCGACGTCGCTCAGATAGTTCGCGTGGATCGCCACCGCCTGCCTCGGGTCCGCAGACTTGAGGCGCAAATGGCCGCGACTCTTCGGCCGCAGCGCGCAGGCGTGCAGCGTGTAGCCGCGCCCGGCCAGGCGATTGCGTCCGTGATCGTCGAGCAGGGCCGGAACGAAGTGGAACTGCAGGTCGCAGCGCACGTCCATCGCGTGGCGCGAGCGCACGAAGCCGCCGGCTTCGGCGATGTTCGAGGTGCCGATGCCGCTACGCCTGAAGACGAATTCCAGCGCGACCGCGACATCGTTCGTCTTGTCATAGGTGATGGCCTGGGTGGATCCGGACAAGGTACATATATCCAGATGATCCTGCAGGTTGGCACCGACTCCCGGCAACACATGCCGCACGGCGATGCCACGCTCGCGCAGGTGATCCGCGGGGCCGATGCCCGAGAGCATCAACAGTTGCGGTGAATTGAGCGCTCCGCCGGAAAGAACGATCTGGCCGGCCTCGGCGCGTTTCAGGCGACCGTGATGGCGATAATCGAGCCCCACCGCGCGCGTACCGGCGAGCAGGAGGCGTTCGGCCTGCGCGTGCGTGCGAATTTCGAGATTCCGCCGGCCGCGTGCGCGCGTCAGATACGCCGCAGCACTCGAACATCGCGCACCGTTCTTCTGCGTGACCTGGTACCAGCCAAAACCTTCCTGTTCGGCGCCGTTGAAATCGTCATTGCGTGCGTGACCGGCTGCCGCGGCAGCATCGATGAAGGTCTGCGACAGGGGATTGTGATGGCGCAGATCGGATACGGCGAGCGGGCCGCTGTCGCCATGCCAGGCGTCGGCACCGCGCGTATTCGCTTCGGCGCGGCGGAAATATTTCAAGGCGTTGATCCATGCCCAGCGCGAATCGCCCGTGGCTTCGGCCCAGCCATCGTAGTCGGCGGCCACGCCGCGCAGGTAGCACATCGCATTGATCGAACTCGACCCGCCGAGCACCTTTCCTCGCGGCCACCACAGGCGGCGACCATCGAGATTCGGCTCGGGCTCGGTGGTGTAGTTCCAGTTGATGCGCTTGTTGGTCGCCAGCTTGGCGAGGCCGGCAGGCATGTGGATGAAGGGGTTCCAGTCGTGGCCTCCCGCTTCGAGCAGCAGCACGCGATTCGCCGGATTCCCGCTGAGCCGATCGGCCAGCGCGCAGCCCGCCGATCCG
>JBEBXZ010000137.1:0-5777 GCA_040391335.1 Dokdonella fugitiva
CCCCGGACGAGCGCCAGTTCGGCGGCGGCCAGTGTTGCGGCCGCCTAGTCGATGGATTCGGCACCGGCGTAGCGCGCCAGCTCGTCGAGTGCCGACGAGGCTTGTTCGAGAGCGCCCTGGTGGTCGCCGCGCAGCGACTTCAGGCGCGCGTGGTTCATCGACAGGGCGGCTGTGGCCGCACTCTGCACATTGCCGTCGAAACTCAATGCGCTGGCTTCCGCATAATGCCGGTCGGCGCCGTCAAGATCGCCGAGCAGGCTTTCGATATTCGCCAGGTTGCCGAGGGTCGGCGCGAGATTGCTGTTGTGCACGATGCCATCGGCACGCCAGGTTTCGATCGCGGTCAACAGGGCCGCGCGCGCTTCTTCGAGGCGGTTCGCCTGCAGCAGCGAGACGCCGAGGTTCGATTGCGCGACACCGAGTTCGTGCGCATCCGGATCGGTGCGGCTGCGGCGGAAATCGATCTCGGCCCGCTGTGCGAGGATCGCTTCATCGAGCTGGCCGCGTCCGCGCAGGATCGCCGCCTGTGCCGTCAGCCGCGAGGCCGGGACTTCGGCCAGAAGTGCGTCCGCGTCCGGCAGCTCGCTGCGGCTTCGATCGAGTACGGCCTGCGCGGCAGCCACGTCGCCGAGCCGCGTCAACGTCTGCGCGAGTTGGGATTCGGCCAGTGCACGCTCGTGCGGCGCACCGCGATCGGGACGCTCCAGGTAGCGTTCAAGCAGTGCACGGGCGGCCACCCAGTCGTTCATCGTGAAGTACAGCTCGCCCAGCGCGAGCAGGACCGCGCGGTGCGCCGGAGCATCGGCCGCATATACGTTGTCCAGCCGCGCGACGCTGGCGTCGAGCCAGGCCTTGGCGGGCGATGCTCCGGTCGGCACCGGCGTCGTCGCGCTCGCTTGCGCGCCCTCGCGGAACACCAGCATCAGGTGTTCGCGCAGGACCTGCTGCCGCCGCGCCTCGATGCGTGCGACGTCGCGCTCGGCCGCCGCAATGCCTGCTTGCCAGGCGATGCCGACGATCCCGGCGACCAGCGCCGCCACGGCGATGGCCGCGGCGGCAAGCGGCAGGCGATGGCGTTGCACGAAACGGCCGACGCGATAGCGCAGGCTCGGCGGGCGCGCCTGTACCGGCTCGCGCCGCAGGTGGCGTGATACATCGTCGAGCAGATCCTGCGCCGACGCATAACGCTGGGCGGGCAGCTTGGCCAGGCAGCGCAGCACGATCGCGTCGAGGTCCCCGCGCAGCAGCGCGGGTGCGTAGGGCAGTGCGGTCGCCGGCCGCGCGGCTTCGCGCGGCCGCGCTGGGTCCAGAGGCCAGAGGGCTTGAACCCTCGCGGCCTGATTGGCGGCGCTGCCGGCGACCGCGCGCACGCCGCTGAGCATCTCGAACAGCAACAGGCCAAGCGCATGCACGTCGGTCAGGGTGCTGATCGCTTCGCCGCGCAGTTGTTCCGGCGCCGCATATTCCGGCGTGAACGGCGCGCGGGTCTGCGCCTGCTCCCGTGCTTCACCGAGCAGGCGGGCGATGCCGAAGTCGAGCAGCACGGCATCGCCCTGCGGCGTGATGCGGACGTTGCCGGGCTTGATGTCGCGATGCACGACGAGCAACTGGTGCGCATAGGCGACCGCCGAGGCAATCTGGCAGAAGACGCGCAAGCGCATCGGCAGGCCCGGTGCGGTGTCCAGCCAGTACGGCAGGTCCATGCCATCGATCCAGTGCGTCGCGAACCACGAGCGGCCATCGTCACCGACACCGGCATCGACGAGCCGCGCGATATGCGCGTGATCGAGGCGCGCCAGCACTTCGCGCTCGAGCGCAAAGCGCGGCGCGAACACCGACTGGTGCGCATGCAGGCGCTTGATCGCGACGGTCAGTGCAAACTGTCCATCGGCGCGCTCCGCGCGGAACACCTCGCCCATGCCGCCCTGGCCGGCGGGCTCGATGATCCGCCACGGCCCGAGCCGCGCGCCCGCAACGATGCCTTGTGCGCCGCCGGCATGCGCGGTGGCGAGAGGCGGACGGTCGAGCACCGAGTCGGTGGTGGCCGCGAGCATGTTCCGCAGCAGGGACGCATGGGCGGCGTGGGCCTGATCGAGCCCCGCGAGGAATCGCGAGCGCTCCGGTTCTTCGAGATCGAGCACGCTATCGAGCAAGGCGTCGATCTCTGCCAGTTCGATGTCGTCGAGTGCCGGGAAACCCCGCGCAGCAACGTCCGGATAGGGCCTGGTCGTCTCGTTCACCGCGTTTCTTCTCCCCCGATGCGGGAGACAACGCTAGCTGGCGTCGCGGCCCGACTGCAAGCCGCGATGTCCGGATTGGTGGTTTCCGTTCGTACGAGTGACATCACAACGGAGATGTCGCATGTCCAGATACCCGATCGCCGCATTGCTCGGCATCATGGCAGCAATGCCGCTGCACGCAGCAACGTTTACGGTCACCAGCACCAGTCCGACAGGCACGGGCTCTCTTGGCGAAGCGATACTCGCCGTCAACGCGGCAGGTGGAAATTCGCATGCGATCGAAATTTCGCTCAACGGGTTTCCAGCGACCATCAATCTGGGCGGACCCCTCCCGCAGCTGAACAAGCCATTGGTGGCAGTGCGTTCCATCGGTCTGGTGAAGCCGACCATCTCAGGCGGGACGCAGCACCGGATCTTCGATCTCGGGCCTGCCGTCACATTGTTCACGCTCAGCGATCTGCAGCTGACTCGTGGCGCGAATATCGATGGCGGCTGTCTGCATGCGCCGACAGCGGGGGTTGTCGCGACGCGGGTTTCGTTCAACGCGTGTACCGCACAGCGGGAGGGCGGCGCCATCTACGCCGGTGGATCGCTATCCATCGATGAAGGCATTTTCACCAGCAACGTAGCGCTCTCCTCGGATGGAGGCATTTCAGCGGGTGGCGCCATATCAAAAACCGGCGCCGGCAATCTGGTCGTCGAGGACACGCTGTTCGAGGGCAATGCCGCATGGGTGGCGGGGGATGGAGGCTCGACGTTCGGTGGCGCCATCGCGCTCAACACCAGTGGCAACGCGAGTCGCTGCACTCGATGCCGCTTCGTGGGGAATGCAAGCCGCCGCATGGCTGGCGAGGAAGTGCCGGGAGCCATCCTTCCCTCGACGTACATGGGCGGTGCGGTCTTCGTACAACTGGGCACCCTGCGGCTGGAGAGCAGCACCTTGCGAAGGAGCTATGCGCAGGCGGTCGGCGGCGGTATTGCGACGATCGCGCCCAGCGGATTGACCGTCCTGAATACGACGATCAGCGGAAACTACGCATTCGGCGGCGGTGGGGGATTGTTCGATTCGGGAAATGGTGCAGAGATCCGCATCGTCAACAGCCTGTTCGACTCGAATGCTGCATTGGGTGGGGTGCCGTTTGACGCCGCGCTCAGCGGCGCTCACCTCCTGCTGGGTTCCGGCAGTCTCATCGAGATCTTCAACAGCGCTTTCGGGTCGACGCAGGTGCCCGGCTTCGCTGCCGCATCTCCTCGCCATTGCAGCGTTGCAGATGGCGGGACTGTGTCGGTCAGCGCGTCGAACAACGTGCGCATTCCGGGGGACGATGCCTGTGGTCTCGGCGCGACGACGAGAGCCGCATTGCACCTCGGTCCCTGGGTATCGGGCACGAGCGGCGTGGAAAGACGCGGCCTGTTCGTGAACAGCCCCCTGCTTGACGCTGGCAGCGTGTTGCCGGTCGCGACAAGCGGATCAGCCTGTCATCCGTCGGACATGGACGGCACGTCGCGGCCACAGGACAGCAATCGCGACGGCATCTTCCGTTGCTCGATTGGTCCCTACGAAACGAGCACGGAGCGTTCGCTGTTCGCCGATGGTTTCGAGCAGGATCAGTTCTGATGACGGAACCCGCTGCGCGGCCTCATCGTCATGCAGCGGATCCATGAAACGTCACGGTTCAGGTGATCGCCGCGGCCAGCCATGCACGCGCCTTGTCCCAGTCGCGGCGAACCGTGCGATCGGTCACGCCGAGGATCTCGGCGGTTTCCGGTTCGGTGTATCCGGCGAAGTATCGGCATTCGACGACGCGTGCGAGGCGCGCATTGACGGATTCAAGGCGCCGCAACGCATCATCGACCTCGCGCACCGTGGCGGCTTCCTCGTCGGCCAGTTCGAACTCCGGATCGAGCGCCATCGGCGCGAGCGCGCGGCGACGCGCATGGTCGACGAGGATCTGGCGCATCATGCGTGCCGAAAGCGCGAAGAAATGCCGCTGGCTCTCCACATCCACTCCAGAGCCTGCGGCAAAGCGCAGATAGAGTTCGTGCACGACCGCCGTCGTGCCCATGGTATGCGCGGCGCTGCCGAAGCGCCGCCGCTGCGAGGCGGCCAGGCTGCGCAGTTGCGTATAGAGCGCCGCATCAATCGCCGATGCATCAACCGGTGCGGGACTGTCTGGCAACTGCGGACTCCATCAATGGACATGTGGGCTGGGACAAATGTGGAGCGCGGGCCGTTGGCCGTCAAGCGCTATGGCTGCTCCGCGCGAACGCTTCCTGCTGAAACCGGGCGAGGCGGACTTGCGGTATCGTCCTGACCGGTAGCTTCACCCGATTGCAGTGACGCAGGAGAACAGGTGGCGGATCGAACTGCGTGGGACTACCCGTCGCTCGCTTCCCGCGTGTCCGGCGACTGCGTTTCCTCATGACAGGATCGAAACAGCGTGGATGATCGCGAGAAGCTCGTTCTGAAAGTGCTGCGCGAGGCGCTGGATCTGGCCCCGCCCGAACGCGACCGCTTTGTTTCGCGGCGTTGCGGCGATGATGCAGCGCTGCACGCTCGCGTCGAGGACATGCTGCGCGGTCTCGGCGAGGACGAAGTGGAGTGTCCGGAGCCGGAATCGGCTTCATGGCTGCCGGACGATCGATCGCCCTCCGACAACGAAGTCGAAGACCCGTTGATTGGCAGCCGGCTCGGCGTTTTCCGTGTGATCGAACGGATTGGCCGGGGCGGCATGGGCATCGTCTATCGCGGCGAGCGGGAGGGCGCGGATTTTTCCCAGGAGGTCGCACTCAAGTTGATCCGTCGCGGATTCGACTTCGACGATGTGCAGACGCGCTTCCTGCGCGAGCGACGCATCCTTGCACGCCTCTCGCATCCGAACCTCGCGCGTTTCATCGATGGCGGTGTCGGCGCTGACGGACGTCCATGGTTCGCCCTCGAGTTCGTGCGGGGTGCGCCGATATCACGCTGGTGCGATGCGCAGCGTTTCGGTATTCGTGAGCGCGTGAGATTGTTTCTCGACGTCTGTGCGGCGGTACAGCACGCCCACACGCAACTGGTCGTCCATCGGGACCTGAAGCCCGGCAATATCCTCGTGGATGACAGCGGCGCGGTGCGCCTGCTCGATTTCGGAGTCGCCGGATTGCTCAGCGGTGAAGGTGGCGAAGGCCGGCACAGTACGATCGGCCTGCGCCACGCGATGACTCCGGAATACGCGGCGCCGGAACAGTTCGGCGGTGATGTGGGTGTCGCCGCTGATGTCTATGCGCTCGGCGTGATCCTGTACGAACTGGTCAGTGGCGTGCTGCCGTACGAATTCGAACGTGGCGACCTCGTTCGCGCCGAGCGGATCGTCCGCGAGACGCCACCGCAATCGCTGACCGCCGCGATGTCGCGGGAATCCGGGCTCGCGTCGTCCACTTCCTCGTCAATGGATCGGTCAACGGCCCGATCTCCCGCTTTCTCCGCGATCGACCGCCTGCATGCGCGCTCGACGTCGCTGCCAATTGCATAAGATGCAAAATCAAGAATATGAA
>JBEBXZ010000138.1:0-5777 GCA_040391335.1 Dokdonella fugitiva
GCCGAGGGGACAACGAACAGCCGGTTCATGCCATGCTGATCGCGTTCAACAAGCCTTATGGCGTGCTTTGCCAGTTCACCGATCGCGAGGGTCGCCCGACCCTCGCTGATTTCATCCCGCAGAAGAATGTCTACGCAGCCGGCCGGCTCGATCTCGATTCGGAAGGCCTGCTGCTGTTGACCGACGATGGCGCTTTGGCCCATCGCCTGACCGATCCGCGCCACAAGCAGGCCAAGACCTATCTGGCCCAGGTCGAAGGCATGCCGGATGCGCAGGCGCTCGAGGCCTTGCGTCGCGGCGTCGTGCTGAACGATGGGCCGACACTTCCGGCCAGTGCCCGGTTGCTGGAGGCAGAACCCGCGTGGCTGTGGCCGCGCGATCCGCCAGTGCGTTTTCGCAAGGCGATCCCGACCGCATGGATAGAACTGACGATCCGCGAAGGCCGCAATCGCCAAATGCGGCGCATGACGGCTGCCGTCGGCTTGCCGACCCTGCGCCTGGTGCGGATTCGCGTGGGAGAACATGCCCTGGCCGACCTGCGACCCGGGCAAAGCCGTATCCTCTGAGTTTCCCGCGCGGACGGCAGCGATGAGCTTCAAGGACCATTTCTCGGGACATGCGGCGGTCTATCGCGAGGCGCGTCCGGGTTATCCCGACACGCTTTTTTCATGGCTGGCCGCGCAGTCGGCAGGCAGGGATTTGGCGTGGGATGCGGGCTGCGGAAACGGCCAGGCGAGCTTGGCCCTGGCCGCACATTTCCGGCGTGTCGTTGCTACGGATCCCAGCGCGACCCAGATCGGCGAGGCCGAGCGGCGGGAGAATATCGACTACCGCGTCGAGCCTGCCGAACAATCGAGTCTTGAAGATGCGAGCGTCGATCTGGTGACCGTCGCGCAGGCCTTGCACTGGTTCGATCTCGCGCGCTTCCATGCCGAAGTCCATCGCGTACTGCGCCCGCGCGGCATCGCTGCATTCTGGACGTATGCCGATTGCCAGGTCACACCCGTGATTGATCGCTGCAAGGATCGCCTCTACGTCGACCTGGTCGGACCGTACTGGCCGCCCGAGCGCGCGCTGGTCGAATCCGGTTACTGCGACCTGCCGTTCCCGTTTGCACGCATCACGCCTCCGGTGTTCGCGATGGAGTGCGCCTGGACGGTTGCTCAGTTCCTCGCCTACCTGCGCTCCTGGTCGGCCACGCAGCGCTACCAGAAGGCGCTCGATCACGATCCGGTGAAACTGATCGAAGCCGATCTGCTGGATGCCTGGGGTGATCCGCAACACAAGCGCACCGTGTCATGGGCACTTGCGGTGCACGTGGGTCGCAAGGAATAAAAACGCGCGGGCGCCCAGCCGGCATCAGCGGTTGGTCAACTGCAACTCGATGCGGCGGTTCCTTGCGTAGGCGGCTTCGTTGTCGCTCGCGTCGATCGGCTGGAATTGTCCGAAACCATTGGCCGACAGGCGATGTGCCGGAATGCCCTGTACGACGAGGTACTTGACGATCGCCACTGCGCGCGCTGTCGACAATTCCCAGTTCGACGGAAAGCGATCGGTGTGGATCGGGCGCCTGTCGGTGTGGCCATCGATGCGCAATACCCAGTCGATGCTGGACGGGATCTCGGATGACACTTCCTTGACCGTGTCCGCCAGCGAGGCGAGCCGCACCTGCGCGGCTTCGCCGAGTTCGGCCGAGCCCGACTCGAAAAGGATGTCGGTGGGCACGATGAAGCGGTCACCAACGACCTGCACGTCGCTGCGTGCGCCGAGCGCCTCGCGCAACTTGCCGAAGAATTCCGAACGATAGCGCTCGAGTTCGCCGACGCGATTGGCGAGCGCGAGATTGAGTTCCCTGCCGAGTTCGGCGATTTTCGCGTCCTTGCCGGCGATGTCCTGGTTGGCGATGCCCAGCGCCGCTTCGAGCTTGGCGAGTTGCTCGCGGATCGCGGCCATCTGCCGATTGAGCAGTTCGACCTGGGCGGTCGCCGCGGCACTCAGTTCGGTCTGCCTGACCAGGTCCTGGTTGGTCGTATCGAGCTGGCCGCCGAGCTTCGCGACTTCGGCTTCAAGTTGCTGCTTCAGCTCATTGAGCACGGCGATGTCGGTGCTCAGCGTCGCCGCTTCATTGTTCGCCGAATCGAGCGCGCCCTTGAGCGCATCGCGCTCGCTGCTGGCCTGGCCGAGCGAAGCGGCCAGTTCGGCAACGCGCGCATCCAGCGTCTTCTTCTGGTCCTCGGTCAGCGACAAGGTGCGCGCCAGTTCGGCGACCTGGCTGTTCAATGCGTCGAGCGCGCGGTTCTTGCCGGCCAGCGTATCGGACAGCACGAACTGCCCGATCGAGAAGATCAGCAGCACGAAGATCATGACCATGATCAGCGAGGTCAGGGCATCGACGAAGCCGGGCCAGATATCGAACGCGCGGCGACGCCCGCGCAACCGCGCACTCATGCGCGCGGCTCGCGCCCGCTGCCGACCGCCACCGCGATCGTGCGCGAGAGCAGCCGCAATTCGCTGCGCAGATCATCGGACAGGCGCGATTCGCCATGCGGCTGCGCGGCGATCTGGCGCAACACGGCCTTCAGTTCGTCCTGCACCTCGCTTGCCGCCTGGCGCTCGCGTGCATCGCGCCCCAGCAGCTCGTTGAGACGGCCGAGCTGGTTCGCGATTTCGGCGAACTGCTCGTTGCTGCCCCGGCGCTCGCGTTCGTTCTCGACGATCGCGCGCTGCATGCGATCGAGGCCATCGGCGGTCTGTTCCAGAAGGGCCTGCACATAGGCCGGTACCGATGCGTCGCCTTCGATCGCGCTGCCCGATGACAGATGGGTCATGCCCGACAACCATTCCTCGAGTTCGTTGGCGAAACGGTTCTGCGCGTGCCCGGCCTGCAGGTCGAGGAAACCGATCACCAGCGAACTGGCGAGACCGAACAGCGAGGTCGCGAAGCTCGTCGACATGCCACCCAGGGGTTGTTTCAGGTTTTCCTTGAGCGCGCCGAACATCGTCAGCGCATCGTTGCCGACATTCAGGGTACCGATGATTTCGGACACCGAACGGATCGTCACCAGCAAACCCCAGAACGTGCCGAGCAGGCCGAGGAAGATCGCGAGGCCGATCAGATAGCGCGAGAGATCGCGCGATTCCTCGAGACGTGATTGCACGCTGTCGAGCAGGGTGCGCATCGATTGCGCGGACAGCGCGCTGCGGCCGCGCTCGCGACCGCCGAGCATGCGCGCCATCGGCGCCAGCAGCCGCGGTTGTCCCACGGCGGCGCGTTCCGGATTCGAGCGGCGAAACGATTCAATCCAGCTGACCTCGCTCGACAGCATCAGCACCTGTCGCACGTTGACGACGATGCCTGCCGCGAGGACCAGCAGAATCACGCCGTTGAAGAATGGATTGGTCGAGAAGATCTCGACGAGTCGCGGGCCGACCAGTAGCGCGAGTACCGCGACCGCGGCAAGGAAGACGGACATCCAGATCAGTACGCGATTCGGTCGTGACATGAAGTGCTCGCAATGCAGGGAATGGATATGGCTGGGATGCGGAAGTGCTGTGACCCGTTGCGTCGAGCCTTGGTTCAATTCCGCGGCTTGGCGCGATGCGTCGGCGTCGCGGTCCACGGATCCTCGGGCCACGGGTGTTTTGGATAGCGTCCCTTGAGTTCCTTGCGCACTTCCGGATAGGTGCGCTCCCAGAAGCTGCGCAAGTCCTGCGTGACCTGGATCGGGCGCGCGCCGGGCGACAGCAGATGCAGGGTCAGCGGCACGCGGCCATTCGCGATGCGCGGCGTGTCGGCGAGACCGAAAAGCTCCTGCAGCTTGACCGCCAGCACCGGCGGCGCATCGGCGGAATAGGTGATGCGCCGCTCCAGGCCGCTCGGCACGCGGATCGCCAGCGGCACCTGCTCATCGAGCATGCGGCGCTGTTCGTAATCGAGACGTGCGGCGAGCGCTTCGGAAAGTTCCGCGGCAGCCAATGCGTCGAGGCGGCGCTTGCCCGGGAGATAGGGCGCCAGCCAGTCTTCCAGCGTCGCCAGCAGATGGGCGTCGGAGAAATCGGGCAGGCCGAGTTCGGGGCACCAGCCACGCAAGGCCTGCACGCGCAGGCGCAGTTCGCGCGCGGCATCGCTCCACGGCAAGGCATCGAGTCCGATGTCGCGCACCGCGGCGATCAGCGCGGGCAGCGCATCCTCGGGGCGCGCCGGCACGCTGCGGCGTTCGATCACGATCGCTGCGAAGCGTTGTTCCTCGAACACGTCGACGCCGCGCGTCTCGCGGTTCCAGCGCACGACACGCTCGCGTTTGAAGCTCTCCGGAAAATCACGTTCCAGACGCGCCGCATCGAATGGCGCGGCGGCGAGAACCAGGCTGTCGCGTTCGTCGTAACGCAGGTCGATCACCACCAGCCACGGTTCGCCGTACAAGGCGCTGTCGTCGAGCAAACGCGCGCCGCGCCCGTTGGCAAGCTGGTAGCGACGCGGGTTGTTCGCATCCTGGCGTGCAATCCGATCGGGAAACGCATGCATCAGCACGTCGCCCACCGCGGTCAGGCCCCCCGCGCGCGAAGAACCGGCCCGCGCGCGCCGTCGCCAGGCGTCGGCCGATTGCGCGATCACGGCGAGCGCCGCGGTGTCCGCGCCAAGCGCACGCGCCTGTTGCGCATCGCGCGCGCGCCACGCATCCAGTGCGGTGTAGCGCGCGCGAAAATCATCGCTGCGCGCGGCGCTGCCGCGCAATGGATTGCGTGCTTCGACGAGAGCGACCAGATCGCAGGCCAATGCCTGCTCATCGGCTGCGGCACGCACGATCGCCGCAGCGAGCCGCGGATGCGTGCCGAAAGCGAGCAGGCGCCGTCCAGACGACGTGATGCGCTGGTTCGCATCGAGTGCATCGAGCGCACGCAGCAGGTCGCGCGCCTGGGCCATCGCGCCATTCGGCGGCGCATCGAGCCACGCAAGCTGTTCCGACCCCCAGGCGGCGAGTTCGAGCACGAGTTGCGCGAGTTCGACCTGGGCGATTTCCGCGGTGCGCGCCGGCTCCAGCCGTCGGCTCTGCGGCCACAGGCGATAACAGGTGCCCGCGCCCAGGCGACCGGCGCGACCCGCGCGCTGGTCCGCGGAGGCGAGCGAGATGTTGACGGTTTCGAGTCGCGAGAAACCCGAGTTCGGATCGAAACGCGGCTCGCGCGCGAGGCCGCTGTCGACGACCGCGCGAATGCCCGGCAAGGTCAGGCTCGACTCGGCGACATTGGTCGCCAGCACGACGCGGCGCATGCCATCGGCAGCCGGGCTCAACGCCGCCTGTTGCTCGGCCAGCGACAGCTCGCCATGCAGGGCCACGCTCGCGACGGGAAGTTCCGCGATCGCTGCGCGCGCACGGTCGATTTCACGACGCCCCGGCAGGAAGACCAGCACGTCGCCACTGTTCTCGGCGAGCGCCTGCTCGACGACGCGCCGCAGGTGGAATGGCCAGCCACGATCCGGCCAGCTTTCGTTGGCACGCGCGGGCGGATACTCGATGCGCACCGGGAAACTGCGGCCGGCGCTGCTCAGTCGCGGCGCATCGAACCAGCGCGCGATGCGCTCGCCATCGAGCGTGGCCGACATGATGACGAGGCGCAGATCGGGCCGCAGGCCGGCTTGCGCATCGAGCGCGAGCGCGGCGCCGAGATCTCCCTGCAGATGGCGTTCGTGGAATTCGTCGAACAGGATCGCGCCGACTTCGGCCAGTTCGGGATCTTCCTGCAGCATGCGCGTGAGGATGCCTTCGGTGACGACT
>JBEBXZ010000139.1:0-5764 GCA_040391335.1 Dokdonella fugitiva
TGAGCTGGACGCGGGCCCGGGGCGAAAAGGCGACGGTGCAGGTCATTCACGAGTGGTTGCACGCCGACGGCGTGCGGCAATCAGCGACGCGCGTACCTGATCCATCGTCAACGCCTTCGACGGATCGGCTTTCAGTTCATCGCAAGCAGCCGCTACTTCCGTGCGCAGCCCTGCCGTCGACCAGCCTGTACCGAAGCAGGCATGGCGTTGCGCACCTGTCCGCGCCATGAATGGAAAACAGCAAATCTCCAGGCATTCATGCGACGGTCGAGGGTGAGCGCCTAGGTTTCGGGGACAGCGATCCGCGATTGCGGATCGTCCCCTCAATCGCAGGAGATCGACGATGAAATTTCCCCGCGTCAAGAACCCGCTGTTCGCGCTGACCCTGGGTGTCGTTTCCTTGGCCGCCTTCGCCCAGGCGCCAGCCGAATCGAATAACGAAATGGCACCGGAATGGTCGAAGTCGGATACCGACCGCGACGGCTTCCTTTCAAAGGAAGAACTCATCCCGTTTCCGGGCACGCTGCGCAAGTTCGAGGAAATCGATACCGATGGCGATGGCAAGATTTCCGAAGCCGAATACACGCATTGGCGTGAAATGAAGAAGCACAAGAACCATCATTGACAACGCGGTGGTCGGGCGCTGGCAATGGTGGCGCCCAGTCACCCGGCATTCCGTCGCGGAAAACGCCGCAGGATCGATCGTCCTGCGGCGTTTTCTTGCGCGGTGTCCTGCGAAATCGTGGCGCCACGTGAAATCGGCGTCTACATGGAGTGCCGGGCAAGATTCTCGACGGCCGCCGGGATCGCAGATGCCGCCGCCACCTGCACCACGTGCGGCGTATCCGCTTCGAACGTGGGATCGAGTTCGTGCGACCACGTCGAGTGGTACGGCATGTAGATGCCGAATCCGCCGAGCTGCACCACCGGCGCGATATCGGATCGCAATGAATTGCCGACCATCACGAAAGACCGCGCATCCACCTCGCATTCGCGCAATACGCGAGCGTAGGCCGCCGGATCCTTCTCGGAGACGATCTCGATGCGATGGAAGAGATCGCCAAGATTCGAACGCGCGACCTTCGCCTGCTGGTGGATCAGGTCGCCCTTGGTGATCAGCACGATGCGGTAGTTCGCCGCCACCGCCTCGACCGCTTCACGGATGCCGGGCAGCAGGTCGACGGGATGTGCCAGCACCTCCTTGCAGAGACCGACCAGGCGATGCAGGTCGGCGGCACTGACCTGGCCCTTGGTGATATCGAAAGCCGCCTCGATCATCGACAAGGCCATGCCCTTGGCACCATAGCCGAAGGCATGGATGTTGCCGCTCTCGATCGCCAGCAACTGGGCGTGGAGATCCGCGTTGCCGAGATCGATGTAGGCACCGACGATGCGCTCGAACTCGGCCTGCGCGGCATCGTAGAAATCCTGGCTATGCCACAAGGTGTCATCGCCATCGAAGCCGACCAGTTCGATCATGGGAACATTTCCTGGGAGAGGGATATTGGCGACGCGCCTGGCGGAGCAGCGCATCGGATCACCGATTTTACGCCCTCGGCTTCCACCCATGTCAGCGCCATGAATCCCGCCATGCGCCCGGCTTGCTCGATCGACAAGCGATCGCGCACGACTCGTCGATTCGATGCGGACCAATTGTCCGGCCGCGACGATAGCGCGATGATGCGCTGTACTTGTTCCCGATTTTCCGGGCAGGTCCTTCCGTACGCGGTGGCGTGCAGATCCACTTCATCAGGAGCATGACAGATGGCAGGCTGGTTCGAACTGAGCAAGAGCAGCGACGGTCAATTCCGCTTCGTCCTCAAGGCGGGCAACGCGGAAATCATCCTCACCAGCGAACTCTACGGCGCAAGGGCCTCTGCGGAAAACGGCATCGCCTCGGTGCAGGCCAACAGCGGCGAGGACAGCCGCTACGAGAGGAAGCAGGCCAGCAACGGCAAGGAGTTCTTCAACCTGAAGGCGGCCAACCACCAGGTCATCGGCACCAGCCAGATGTACGCATCGGCGCAGGGCCGGGATGCCGGCATCGCGTCGGTGAAGGCCAACGGCGGCACGAAGACGGTGAAAGACAACACCTGATTGCCGATCGATCGTCGCGGGATGGCGGATCACGCATTCCGTCATCCCGCTGCATCGCGTGCAGGTCCCGCGCGATCAGCGGGCAGCCATCTCAATCAACGCTGGGCGTTGTCCGGGCTCATGCGCACCCTGTATTCCACGGTCACCGCGCTCGCATCATCGAGCCACTGCATCTGTCCGTCCTGCACGAGACACTGGAAGCGCATGCCGCGCACGGCCCATGTGGTGAGTGCCTCGGTCGTTGCCGGGGCGATGTCGATCACGGTCAGGTTCTTCGAGCGCTGCAGCGACACCTTGTTCTTGTCCCACCACAGGTCGGCACCGCGTCCTGCGTAGTTGATGACCGTGACCTGCCGCGCGCGCCCGCAGGCACGCCGGATGCGCTGTTCGTCAGGCTGGCCCAGGTCGATCCAGTGACTGATCTCGCCATTCATTTCCCTGCGCCACAACGCCGGCTCATCGTCGGAATCGAGGCCCTTGGCGAATTCCAGGCGTTCATCGGCAAACATCGCAAAAGCCAGCAGGCGCACCATCAGGCGCTCCTCGGTCTCCGAAGGATGGCGTGCCATGGTCAGCGCATGCGTCGCGTAGTAGTGGCGATCCATGTCGCTGATCTGCAACTCGGCCTTGTATACCGTTGAATCCAGAGCCATCCGCTGATCCGCCGCTTGTTGGGGCGCGAATTGTAGGCTGCTTCGCCGGCCATCGCCGGAATCGGTTGCCATCGCACGTGGCTCGAACACGAAGCCGTGCGACAAAGGCCCCCCTCATGGCTTGCGCGGCCGCATAGCGCGGTCTAGCCTTGACGACCACCTCGGAGGGAGTTTCCAAGTGAATGACAAGCCACTCTGCCTGGCGCTGTTGTCAGCGCTGGCGCTCGGCGCGTGCGCCGCGCCACAAACACGCACGGACAATCCGGCGGCACCCGCCAAAACCACGGCCACGCCTGCCGATGCCGATGCGTTCATCGCCAGTGTCGATAGCGACATCCGCGAACATTATGTGGAGGATGTCGCCGCACAATGGGTTGCCGCGACCTACATCACCCAGGACACCGGCGTACTGGAGGCGAAGTCGAGCGAGCGCTCGCTGACCCGCCTCAAGGATGCGATCGAGGAGTCGCGCCAGTTTGATGGCGTCGCCGGGATCTCGCCGACCACGGCCCGCGGCATCGAGATGCTCAAGCGCCAGAGTTCGATGCCGGCGCCGAAGGATCCGGCGCATCTGGCCGAACTCGCCAGTCTCGGCTCGAAACTCGGTGCGGCCTATGGCGCAGGCAAATACTGCAGGAATCCCGAAGATCCGAAGACCTGCAGGAATCTCAACCAGCTCTCCGAAACGCTCGCCGATAGCCGCGACTGGAATGCGGATCTCGAAGCGTGGCAAGGCTGGCACAGCGTCGGCGCCGGCATGCGCGCCGACTACCAGCGCTTCGCCGAACTGCTGAATGAAGGCGCGCGCGATACGGGCTACGGCGATGCCGGCGAAGCATGGCGCTCGGGCTACGACATGAGCCCGGCCGACCTGCGCAGCGAAACCGACCGGCTGTGGAACCAGGTCGAACCGCTGTACTCCGACCTGCAGTGCTATGTGCGCGGCAAGCTCGATCGCAAGTACGGCGCGAAGATGCCGAAAGACGGCACGATCCCCGCGCACATCACCGGCAACATGTGGGCGCAGGACTGGTCGGCGCTGTATCCGATGGTGCAGCCCTTCCCCGGCGTCAGCGGCGTGAATGTCGATGCGGCATTGAAGCGCCAGAAGTACACGCCGGAAAAAATGGTGCGCAGCGCCGAGGATTTCTACCAGTCGCTCGGCATGCCGGCGCTGCCCGCTTCGTTCTACGAGCGTTCGCAGCTGGTGCGCCCACGCGACCGCGACGTGGTCTGCCACGCCAGCGCCTGGGATGCCAATCTCGAAGGCGACGTACGCATCAAGATGTGCATCACGCCGACCGAAGAAGAGTTCCGCACGATCTATCACGAACTCGGGCACATCTACTACTACCTCGCCTACAACGACCAGCCCGTGCTGTTCCAGAACGGCGCGCACGATGGCTTCCACGAGGCGATCGGCGACACGATCCAGCTCAACCTGACGCCGGCCTACCTGAACCAGATCGGGCTTGCGGGCAGCCCGCGCGCCAACGAGAAAGCCGTGCTCAACGCGCAGATGCAGCTGGCGCTGGAGAAGATCGCATTCCTGCCATTTGGAAAATTGATCGACGAGTGGCGCTGGGGCGTATTCGATGGCTCGATCACGCCGGCCAACTACAACGCCGCGTGGTGGGAGCTGCGCAGGAAATACCAGGGCGTGACCTCGCCGATCCCGCGCAGCGAGCAGGATTTCGATCCGGGCGCGAAGTACCACGTGCCGGGCAACACGCCGTACATGCGCTATTTCCTCGCGCATATCCTGCAATTCCAGTTCCAGCGTTCGCTGTGCGAGGCAGCCGGCTTCAAGGGACCGCTGCATGAATGCTCGATCTACGGCAACAAGGTGGCCGGCGAGAAGTTCTGGAAGATGCTCGGAGAAGGCGCCAGCCAGCCATGGCAGCTCACGCTCAAGGAACTGACCGGGCAGGAAACCATGGATGCCAGCGCGATCCTCGACTATTTCGCACCGCTGCATGCCTGGCTCAAGCAACAGAACGCCGGCCGGCAGTGTGGTTGGCAAGGCTGACCGACGCACGCATTCCGGCAGGTCGCAGCAGATGCGGCCTGCCGGCCCTCACCCGAACAACCGGAAAATTCCATGCAACGTTGGGTAAAGATTCCAGATGGCCGCTTCCTCGATGCCGGTCGCATCGCCTATGTCGGCAAGGTGGAAACCTTCAATCGCATCGACGAGGACGGCAATGACCTCGGCCTCAGCTACGCGGTGAATCTCGGTACGGATTTCCCGCGCGAATCGCAGATCAACGTAGTCGGCACGAAGGAAGAAATCTTCGCCCTGCTGCGTGCGATCCTTGGTGGTGGCGCAACGGCCAGCGCGCCGGCCGAGACCTGATTCACATGGTTTGCATCAACCCGTCACGCCGGGATTCGATTGCGCGGAAAGCGAACCATGCGATGAAGCCGGCCAGCGTGAGACCCGCGGCCGTGATGGCCAGATGCAAACCACTGTGCGAAATCAGTGGCGATATAACGCCCGCCAGGATCGCACTGGCCAGCAGGCTGAAGAATGCCTGCAGCGACGATGCGCCCCCGCGATGCAGCGGGAAGCGGTCGAGCAACTGCAAGGTCAAGGTCGGGAACGCGATACCGATGCCTATCGAATGCAGGCCGATCGGCAACACCGACCACGGCACCATGGGCTTCGGCAGCACCAGCGTGACCGCGATGTTGATCGCGCAGGCGACGAGCATGATTCCGTAGCCAAGACGCACCGTCGTGTTCGCGTCCATGCGCCCGGCCAGCCGGCCTGACAGGAACGATCCGAACATGATGCCGCCGATCGCCGGGATGAACAGCCAGGCGAATTGCTGTTCGTTGAGCTCCAGCAACTCGAGCACGAACGCCGGCGCCGAGGCGATATAGACGAACAGGGCATTGAATCCGAGCGTGCCGGCAAGCGCCAGCGGCAGGAAGCACGGATCGCGCAGGATGTGCGCATAGCCGCCGATCATGCCGCGCGCCGACATCGCGATGCGCCGCTCCTTCGGATG
>JBEBXZ010000140.1:0-5759 GCA_040391335.1 Dokdonella fugitiva
GTGCCCGATGCACTCGGCGTGAGCCTCGACAGCAGCAGCTGGAAGGCCCCGGCCGTATTCGACTGGCTGCAACGCGAAGGCAATGTGGCGCAAGACGAAATGTGGCGCACGTTCAACTGCGGCATCGGCTACACCCTGATCGTCTCGCGCGACCAGGTCGGCAAGACGCTCGACGTCCTCGAAACCCTCGGCCTGAATGCGTGGACGATCGGCGAGATCGTTGCTGCTGGCGCCGAAGAACGCGTACACATCCGCTGAGTCCGGACGGCGCGCCAATGCGTATCGTCGTCCTCGCCTCCGGGCGAGGCAGCAATCTCGATGCGTTGTTGCGGGCCGAACGCAGCGGCGAGCTTGCGTCACGCATCGTCGGCGTCGTTTCCGACAAGCCCGCCGCCGCTGCGCTGGATATCGCGCGCGTGGCGCAGGTTCCGGCGATCGCGCTGGATCCGCGTGAATATCCCGATCGCCCGGGCTACGACCAGGCCCTGTTCACGCGCATCGCGCAACTGGATCCTGACCTGATCGTGCTCGCCGGTTTCATGCGCATACTCGACGCTGCGGCGTTTGCGCCATGGCTCGGGCGACTGATCAACATCCACCCTTCGCTGCTGCCCAGATATCCGGGCCTGCATACGCACCGGCGCGCGCTGCTGGCGGGCGATCGCGAACACGGCGCGAGCGTGCATTTCGTCAGCGCCGAACTCGATGGCGGTCCACTGATCGCACAGGTGCGCATGCCGATTCTCGCCGGCGATACCGAATCCACGCTGGCGGAACGCCTGCTGCCGCTCGAACACCGATTGCTGGCAGCGAGCGTCAGCCTGATCGCCAGCCGTCGATTGCGCTGGACCAGTGAAGGTGTCCAGCTCGACGGAACAGCTCTTGCAACTCCCCTGCAGCTTGGCGAGGCACTGCATCTGACGCGCTGAATAGCGGTCCGCATTCATCCTCGGTTTGGCAGAATCCCGCGCTTCCAGTTTCCGGAGTCGTTGCCTTGAATCGATTGCTCGCCACCCTGCTCTGCATCGCGCTGCCCGCAGGTCATGTCCTGGCGAATCCGCCTGCCCCGTTCACGGCCGAGTACGTGACGCTGCGCAATGGCAAGGAACTGGGCCGCACCATCATCGAGTTCAAGGCCAGCACGGGATCGACCTGGACCTTGCGCACGAGCACGACGGGCACTGCCGGGCTGGCGAAGATGGCGGGCCTGGATGTGGTCGAGGAATCGATCCTGCGCTGGCAGGATGACCGCCCGGAAACCGTGCGTTACGACTACCGCCAGGACGCCGCGTTCAAGCAGCGCCAGCGGCATGCCGAGTTCGACTGGGCGGCGCAGCAGGTGCACATGATCGACGGTGACAGCGACCAGCGTTACGCGATCCCGCCCGGCACGCTGGACCGCCATGCACTGACCGTTGCGCTGATCAATGACGTGGCAAAGGCCGACGCGCGATTCGCCTATCCGATTGCAGGCAAGGACAGCGTGGAAGATTTCGAGTATGTGCGTTGCGGCAAGGCACGCATCAGCGTTCCCGCCGGCAGCTACGAAACCGAATGCCTGGAGCGCAAGCGCAGCAAGCGCACCTCGACGAGCTGGTTCGCCGAATCCGCCGGCTGGGTGCCGGTGCAGATCGAGCAGGTCGAAAGGAAGGGCGACACGATCAGCCTGCGCCTGGTGTCACTGAAGAAGTAAACCATCGCGCGTGACGGGACCCGAAATCACGGGTCCCATCCGGCATTGGACGCCGCGTATTCAGGTCGGCAGGCGACGGATGCGGGCGCCGAGCGAACCGAGCTTTTCCTCGATGTTCTCGTAGCCGCGATCGATGTGGTAGATGCGGTCGATTTCTGTATCGCCCTGGGCGACGAGGCCCGCCAGCACCAGCGATGCCGAGGCGCGCAGGTCGGTGGCCATCATCGGTGCACCGGTAATTTTCGGCACGCCCTTGATGATCGCGGTATTGCTCTCGAGCTGGATGTCGGCGCCCAGGCGCTGCAGTTCGAGGGCATGCATGAAGCGGTTCTCGAACACCGTTTCGGTGATCACGCCGACACCTTCGGCGACGCAGTTGAGCGCGGTGAACTGGGCCTGCATGTCGGTCGGAAACGCCGGATACGGCGCAGTCGTGATGTTGACCGCCTTCGGACGACGCCCCTGCATGTCGAGTTCGATCCAGTCCGTACCCGTCGAGATATGCGCGCCGGCCTCTTCAAGCTTGGCCAGCACGGCATCCAGCGTCTTCGGTCGTGCGTGCTTGGCCATCACCTTGCCGCCGGTGATCGCGGCGGCGACGAGGAAGGTGCCGGTCTCGATGCGATCGGGCAATACTTCGTAGTCAGTGCCGTGCAGGCGCTCGACACCGTCAATGACGATCGTGCTGGTGCCTGCGCCTTCGATCTTCGCACCCATCGCATTGAGGCAGTTGGCGAGATCGACGACTTCGGGTTCCTGCGCGGCGTTCTCGATAACCGTCGTACCCTGCGCCAGCGCGGCGGCCATCATGAGATTCTCGGTACCGGTCACGGTGACCAGATCGAGCACGATGCGTGCGCCCTTGAGGCGCTTGGCGCGGGCCTTGATGTAGCCATTCTCGACCCGGACGTCGGCGCCCAGCGCCTGCAAACCCTGGATGTGCAGGTTCACCGGACGCGAGCCGATCGCGCAACCACCGGGCAGGGACACTTCCGCTTCGCCGAAGCGCGCGACCAGCGGGCCGAGCACGAGGATCGACGCGCGCATCGTCTTGACCAGATCGTAGGGCGCGAAATAGTTCTTTGCCGGGCGCGGATCCACATGGATCTTCATGCGCTCGTCGATGATCAGCTCGACGCCCATCTGGCCGAGCAGTTCCATCGTCGTGGTCACATCGTGCAGATGCGGCACGTTGGCGATGCTGACCGGCTCGTCGGCCAGCAGGCAGGCGGCGAGGATCGGCAGAACCGCGTTCTTGGCGCCCGAGATCTGGACGTCGCCCTGCAGCGGTTCACCGCCATTGATTACGATTTTGGCCATTGCCTGCTGGTTACCTGAAAGTGGGAATCGGTGAAAGCCGCCCGACGGAAAGCGGATGAAAGGGCGCGAAAGGAAGCCTGGCTCAGCCGCGAGCAGCTTCTTCAGGCGTCAGCGTGCGCAACGACAATGCATGGATCGCGCCACCCATGAGCTCGCCCAGCGTCGCATACACCATGCGGTGCCGTGCCAGCGGCAGTTTTCCGGCAAACGCAGCGCTCACGACGCGCGCCTCGAAATGCACGCCATCCGGCCCCTCGACGACGATCTGTGCGTCGGGCAGGCCCTGCTGGATAAGAGAATGGATGGTCTGGGTGTCCATGATGAGGCGAATTCCTGGCAGGCCTGCGACGGCGGGGAGTTCCGGCGCGTCTTAGCGCTACCGAGGGGTTGCGGATACAATAAGGAACGCGAATGGTACTCAAAATATTGCGCCGCCGAAAACACGAGCTGGCAGACCCGGCCGTTTCCTTGCTGAATCCGATCCTGATGAATGCCCTTCTCAACACCGCCGGCTTCCCCTTGACCAATCCCTTGCTTGATGCGGCAACCATCCGCAACAGCGCGCTTGCCGTGATCGTGACGGAAGCACGCGCCATCGAAGCGTTGCGCGATCGCGTCAACGACAGCTTCCTGCAAGCCTGCCAGCTCATGTTCGAATGCCCCGGCCGCGTGGTCGTGATCGGCATCGGCAAGTCCGGGCATATCGCGCGCAAGATCGCCGCGACGCTTGCTTCCACCGGCACACCCGCGTTTTTCGTGCACCCGGCCGAAGCCAGCCACGGCGATCTCGGCATGATCACGCAGAAAGACGTCGTGCTGAGCCTCAGCAATTCCGGCGAAACCGATGAACTGCTGACCATATTGCCATTGATCAAGCGCCAGAACGTGCCGTTGATCGCGATGACCGGCAACGAGACCTCGTCCCTGGCGAAACTGGCCGACGTGCATCTGGACGTTTCGGTCCCGGCCGAAGCCTGCCCGCTCAATCTGGCGCCGACGGCAAGCACGACTGCCGCGCTGGTGATGGGTGATGCGCTGGCCATTGCGCTGCTTGAGGCGCGCGGTTTCACTTCCGAGGATTTTGCGCGCTCGCATCCGGCCGGATCGCTCGGTCGCCGCCTGCTCGTGCGCATCAGCGACATCATGCACTCGGGCGAGAAGATTCCCGTCGTCGACCAGCACGCTTCATTGACCACGGCGCTCGTCGAGATGACCCAAAAGGGACTCGGCATGACCGCCGTGACCGATGCGGATGGTCGCCTGCTCGGCGTGTTCACCGATGGTGATCTGCGCCGCGCCGTCGATGACGATGACATCGACCTGCGCGATACGCCGGTCCACAAACTGATGACCTCGAATCCGAAGACGATCAGCGCCGACAAGCTCGCCGTCGAGGCGGCGCAGGTCATGGAGGCGTACAAGATCCATGCGCTGCTGGTCGTCGATGGCGACAAGCGCGTCGTCGGCGCCCTGAACATCCACGACCTGCTGCGTGCCCGGGTGGTCTGAGGAAGCGCGCGACGCGAACCGCGCGCGCTTACGCCGCGTGGCTTTTCCTGTGCCGCGTTGTCGCGCAAACTCACGCCCTGCCCCCAAGCCCTGCCCGGAATGCCATGCTGCTCAACGACATCCCCGCCGACATCCGCGAGCGTGCCGCGCGCGTCAAACTCGCCATCTTCGATGTCGATGGCGTGCTGACCGATGGCCGTCTCTGGTATGCCGAGGATGGGCGCGAGATGAAGGCCTTCCACGTGCATGATGGCCTCGGCCTCAAGCGGCTGCGTGCGAATGGCATCGAAGTGGCGATCATCACGGCAAGAATCAGCCATCTGGTCGCCCAGCGTACGGCCGAACTCGGCATCGTGCATGTCTATCAGGGCCAGGAAGACAAGCGCATCAGTTTCGGGCAATTGCTGCATGCGCTGGATATCAGCGCCGACCAATGCGCCTACACCGGCGACGACCTGCCGGATCTCGGCGTCATGTCGCAGGTCGGGCTTGCGGTTGCGGTCGCCAATGCGCATCCATGGGTGCGTGATCGCGCGCATTGGCGCACGCGCCTGCAAGGCGGTGCTGGCGCGGTACGCGAAATCTGCGACCTGTTGCTCTGCGCGCAGGGCAAGGGTGAAAGCGAACTCGCCCATCATCTCGCCGCGCGCTGATCCGATGATCCGATCTGCTTCCCGCCGCGAAGGCGCGCGCATCGCGGCATGCCACCGATGATCGAGCGACGCTTTCTTGTCGTTGTTCTGGCGCTCGCGGCGCTCGCCGCAGGCAGCCAGATCCTGCTTTGGCTGACGCGGCCGCGACCACCCGAACCGAGTTTCACCGGCCCTCCGCGCTCGGGTTACACGCTCGACACGTTCAGCCTGAACGCGCTGGATCAGGACGGCAAGCTCAGTTTCACGATCACCGGGCCGCGTCTGTCGCGTCACGGCGGCGATGGTTCGATTTTCGTCAGCACGCCCGATTACGTGATGGTCGATGGCGATGGAAATCCCTGGATCGGCAAGTCCGACTCGGCGTGGGTCAACAAGGATGGCTCCGTGATGCACCTGGAAGGCCATGTTGAAATGCGCCGTACGCCGTCGGCGACGGTCAAGCCGGCGACGATCCTGACCTCCGACCTGATTGCACGTCCGAAGGACAAGAAGATCGAGACCGCGGCGCCGGCGCAGATCCTGCAGACGGGCTCTATACTCAGCGGCACTGGCCTGCGCGGCGATCTCAACTCGAAAGTCCTGGA
>JBEBXZ010000141.1:0-5747 GCA_040391335.1 Dokdonella fugitiva
TGTCGTCTGCATTTTAAAGGTGCGGCGGAGTCGCTGCGCTTTTACCCTACGGGAGTATCGCCATGAACGACGATCAGGTTTCACATGTTCCCGACGTCGCCCCGACCGGCGACGAGCGCACCTGGGCACTGCTCGGCCATCTGTCCGCGCTATCGGCCTTCATCACGGGTTTCGGCTGCGTGCTCGGGCCGCTCATCGTCTGGCTGATCAAGCGGGATTCGTTGCCGTTCGCGGCCGATCAGGCTAAGGAAGCGCTCAACTTCAACATCACGGTGGTGATTGCCTGCATCGGCTTGTGGGTGCTGACCTTGATCACGTTCGGTATTGGCGCGTTGTTGACGGTCCCGCTCGCCCTGATCCTGTTCGTGGCGTGGCTGGTGTTCACGATCATCGCCGCGATCAATGCGAACAACGGCACGCGATACCGCTATCCGCTGACCCTGCGCCTCGTGTCCTGAGGCGCGCTCAGCGCTCCCGGGAAGCGATGAAGATCGCCAGATCGCGCAAGGCTGCGGCGCTATCCCCGAGGATCGCCAGCGAGTCGAGCGCTTCGGCGGTCAGGGCATCGAGTTGGCGCCGGGAAGCATCAAGGCCGAGGATCGCCGGATAGGTCGGCTTTGCATTGGCCGCATCCTTGCCCACGGTCTTGCCGATCTGTTCGACGGCGCCTTCGATGTCGAGGATGTCGTCGCGGATCTGGAACGCGAGGCCGACGCAATGCGCATAGCGCTCGAGCGCGGCGAGTTGCGAAGCATCGGTACACCCCGCCGCGAGCGCACCAAGACGGACCGAGGCGCGGATCAGCGCTCCGGTCTTGTGCACATGCATGCGCTCGAGTTCTGCCGCATCGAGGACATGGCCCACGGCTGACAGATCGAAGGCCTGGCCGCCGGCCATGCCCTGCGAGCCACAGGCACTGGCCAGCACGCGCAGCATCTCGAGTCGGGTCCTGGCATCGATGTTGCCGAATCGATCATTGGCGAGTACTTCGAAGGCGAGTGCCTGCAGGGCATCGCCGGCGAGGATCGCCATCGCTTCGCCGAACACGATATGGCAGGTCGGACGTCCGCGACGCAGGTCGTCGTCGTCCATCGCCGGAAGATCATCGTGCACGAGCGAATAGGCGTGGATGATCTCGACCGCGACGGCGGCCGCGTCGAGTGCGCATGACGGCGCGCCAAATGCGCTGCCGGTCGCATACACGAGCAGCGGGCGCATGCGCTTGCCGCCGCCGAGAACGGCGTAGCGCATCGCGCGGTGCAGGGCTTCGGGCGGATGTTCCGCAGCCGGCAGATGGCGGCTGAGCGCTTCGTCGGCCTGTTCCGCGAAGGCGAGCAGGGCCGGCGTCAAATCGATCGCAGGGGTGGACACGCTGATGATGAACTCCTGCACGGCCGGCGATGCCGCACCGTGTTCAACGGGCTTAAGGAGTGCCGGGATCGAACGGCTGGGCCGATTCGGGTGCGGATGGATCGAGCAGTTGCCGGACGCGCAATTCGGCTTGTTCGAGAGCGCCCTGGCAGCTGCGATACAGCGCGACGCCGCGCTCGAACGATTTCAATGAATCGTCCAAACCCATCTCGCTTTGTTCCATGCGCGTGACGAGCTGCTCGAGCTCATCCAGCGAGTGCTCGAACTCGGCGATCTGGTTCGCGTTGTCATGATTCGTGGGCGACATTCGCAAAGGCTAGCCTGCCGTCATCGGTCGGTCAATCGCCGTTGACCAGACCAGGCGTCGCGAATACCGGGCGAACAAGGCCCGCCCCGCCTCGCTGAGCCAGAGATCGGCAACCGCGAGCACGCTGTCGTCGGCGTCGACGACCAGCGGCAGTCGTCCGCGCTCCCATGGCGGTACGCCGGCTTCCTGGAACAGGTCGCGCAGGTCGCGGTGATGCGATTGGCTGGCCAGGCGCAAGGTCTCGCCGCCGCGCCGGAAACGTACGCGCATCGCTCGATCGAGAGTCAGCGGCGCGCTTTCGCCCGTCGCATCGGCGAGCCTCAGAATACCCAGCGCCGCAGGCAATTCGAGCGCTTCGCCATGCCAGGTGCATTCCCAGCCGCTTGGTGTCATGTGCAGCGGACGGCGAGCGTGCAGCAGTTCGCGATAGCGTCGCAATTCGGCGCCCGGCCAGCGCACGCAAGGCAGTTTGTCCTCGCTGGCCTCAGCCAGTTGGCGGACCAGTTCGCCGACCTGGTGCTGGGTCGGTTCGGGCAGGGCGATATTGCGCAACCAGCGGCGCAGCACCGGATCGCGCAGCGCCTCGGGCAGGGCCATCCATTCGCGATAGCGCATCGTCATCGGATCGAAGCCCTGCACGCGCGCCAGCGCCTGCATGGTCTGTTCCTCGATGTATTCGGCCGCGGAGCGTGCCCAGTTCGCGCTTTGCGTGATGCTGGCATCGGCTTCCGGCCAGCGCTTGCGCATGCGCGGCAACACGTCGATGCGCAGGTAGTTGCGGTCGATCAAGGTGTTCATGTTGCTCGGATCCTGGATCCATCCGAGATGATGATGATCGGCATAGGCGCGCAATGCGCCGCGTGGCAGCGAGAGCAGCGGCCGCCATGCCAGGCCCGGGCCAAACGGGCGAAGCCCGCGCATGGCCGCCATGCCTTCCGGCCCGGCACCGCGCAGCAGCTTGAGCAGCACGGTTTCGGCCTGATCGTCGCGATGATGGGCAAGCGCAAGAATCTCGCCCGGCAGCATGGCGGCCTGGATCGCGCCGTGGCGCGCGCGCCGCGCCGCGGCTTCGAGGCCAAAGCCGCTGTCACGCTCGACATGCGCCTCCAGTGAGGTCAGCGGCACGTCGCAGTCCTGTGCGACGCGCGCGCAGCGTTCGGCCCATGCGCTGGCCTCTTCCTGCAAGCCGTGGTCGACGTGGATCGCACGCAATCCGCGCGCCCTCGCCGAGACGAGGGCCGCGAGACCGTGCAGCAGCACGGTGGAATCGAGTCCGCCGCTGAATGCCACGGCGATCGGCCCCGGCGGCAGAGCCGCGAGAGCCGGTTCGAGCAAGTCACGCAGGCGGCGAGCGGCCATGGGTGCCTTCATTGCCTGCGCGCGGGGACGATCAGTTCCAGGAGCAGACCACCTTGCCGCAATGTCCGGCTTCCATCAGATCAAAACCTTTCTGGAAATCGTCGATGTGGATCTGGTGGGTAAGCACTTTCTGCAACGGGAATCCGGTCAGCACCATCTGCGTCATCTTGTACCAGGTCTCGTACATGCGCCGACCGTAGATGCCCTGCAGCGTCAGTCCCTTGAAGATCACCTTGTCCCAGTCGATTCCGGCGCCACGCGGCATGATGCCGAGCATCGCGACCTTGCCGCCGTGGTACATGCATTCGAGCATGTCATTGAACGCACGCGGGTTGCCGCTCATCTCGAAACCGACGTCGAAGCCTTCGATGTGCAGGTCCTTGACCACGTCGCGCAGCGACTGGTTGGTGACGTTGACCACGCGCGTCGCGCCCATGTCGGCGGCGAGTTTGAGGCGATAGTCATTGACGTCGGTGACCACCACGTTGCGCGCGCCGACATGCTTGGCGATGCCGGCGGCGATGATGCCGATCGGTCCGGCGCCGGTGATCAGCACGTCTTCGCCGATCAGGTCGAACTCGAGCGCGACATGCGCCGCGTTGCCGTACGGATCGAAGAATGCCGCGAGTTCGGACGGGATCTGGTCCGGAATCGGCCAAAGGTTGGAAGCTGGCATCGCGATGTATTCGGCGAACGCCCCATGCCGGTTGACGCCGATTCCGATCGTGTGCGGACACAGGTGCTGCTTGCCGGCCCGGCAGTTGCGGCAGACGCCGCAGACGATATGGCCTTCCGCGGAGACGCGCTGGCCGATTTCATAGCCGCGCACGCCCGCACCGATCTCGACGATGCGCCCGACGAACTCGTGGCCGATGACCAGGCCCGGCTTGATCGTGCGTTGCGACCATTCATCCCATAGGTAGATGTGCAGATCGGTGCCGCAAATCGCGGTCTTCTCCAGCTTCACCATGACGTCGTTCGGGCCGAGTTCCGGCAACGGCACTTCTTCCATCCAGATGCCTTTGGCGGCTTCACGCTTGACCAGCGCCTTCATCGTATTGCTCATGGCGATCACCCGAATCAAAGCCCGGGATTATACGGGGATGCCATGCCCTGGAGTGTCTTCCGCGGCGTGCGACAGGAATGAGCATGCATGGAGCGGGGTGCCCTCGTGGATGCAAGATGCTAGGCTGCGCCGTCTTGTGCCGGCGGGATACCGCGTCCGCTGTTCCGCGTTGGCTCGGCCTGCCGCCAGGATGATGTGGATGCGCCGCTGTGCGGCAGTCCTTCTTGGGAGGTTTCCGTGAATCATCACGGGTGCGCCGAAGTGTTTGATCGACAAATGAAACCGGGGTCCAATACTATGTTGAAGAATGTACTTGTCGTTGCCATCGGCTTGCTCGTCGCCGATGCCGCTCTCGCGCAGAACTCGCTCAGCCGCAAGACGCAGTCCACGCCGGCCGCGAGATACGAGCACACGCAGCCCTTGGGCGCGTATGCCCTGACCCAGAGCGGTTCGCTCGACATCGTTCCCGGCAACTCGATTTCGTGCAACGGTGGGGCACCTGCATTCAATCACGCCCAAAACAGCTACTACCGACGTCTTGATCTGGATGGCCAGTTCTCGGCGACGGGCACCGTGTCCATCGCCAGTGTGGATATCGGCATCGAACAGGCCACTGGCGCCAGCGGCACGCAGATGATCACGGTCAACCTGTATGCGATTCCGAATGCTTCCGCACTGAACCTGGCAAACCTGGGGGCGCCGATCGCTTCCGAGAACGTAAACGTCGTCGACCAGGACGGCACGCTGTTCAACGTGCCAATTGCCGCTACGCTCGATGGCCTTGCCAATGACCTCGTAGTTGAGGTATTCACGCCGGATGGTGGAACCACAGGGAACACGTTCTTCATTGGTTCGAACGAAACGGCATCGATCAATCCGGCCGCTGCGCCTTCGTTCATCGCGGCGCCCGATTGCGGTATCTCGCAGCCAACTACGACACAAGCGATCGGTTTCCCGCAGATGAATATCGTGATGGTCGTCAATGCGACGTCGCTGCCAGTCTCCCTGCAGGGTTTCAGCATCGACTGATTGTCCGTTCAGGATGGTTCTGGATTGAAAAGCCCCCGCTTGTCGGGGGCTTTTTCTTTGCAAGGGTGGCTTGTAGGTCAATGCGCCGGTTTCTTGCTGCGCGTCGTGGCGCCGACACGCGGGCGCAGCAGGGAGATCACCGATTCCTGATCCATCGAGCGGTGGAAATGGAAGCCCTGCAGGCGATCGCAGCCGGCGGACTGGAACCAGGCCAGTTGCGCCGCAGTCTCGATACCTTCGGCGACCACTTCAAGGCCGAGGCTGTGCGCAAGGGCGAGCATGGCGCGCACGATCGCCGCGTCGCGGGAATCGACGAGCACGTCGACGACGAAGCTGCGGTCGATCTTGATCCCGTCGAACGGCAACTGGCGCAGATGCTTGAGTGAGGAGAACCCCGTGCCGAAGTCATCCAGCATCACGCGCACGCCGAGTTCGCGAAGACTGTCGATGCTGACGATCGCGCGCTCCGGGAGTTCGAGGGCGATCGATTCGATGATCTCGAGTTCGAGGCAGTTCGCGGCCAGGCCGGTACGCTCGAGCAAGGCACGGATGGTTTCCGGGAAATCACGCCGCTGGAAACTGTAGGCCGAGATGTTGACCGCGACCGTGACCGGG
>JBEBXZ010000142.1:0-5723 GCA_040391335.1 Dokdonella fugitiva
TCTCGCCGCGATAGTTGAACGCCATGCGCTTGAGATCCGGGGATGCTGCGGATTCGCGCAGCCATTTCAGATCGCTCGCAAGCCGTGGCCGCGTTTCCGCCAGATCGGAAACGGCAGACATTGCGATGCGCTTCTGCACGCCGCTGCGCGTGTCGAACTCATGCAGGTAGCCGGCTTGCTCGAATACGATGACATCGCCGGCATCCGCGTTCGGATCGGTGACGGGAAAGTCGCGCAACGTCGTCAACTGGGAGACCGCACCCTGCGCGTCGTAGCGGAACAGGTTGAATTCGCCGGCCCGGTCCGAGTTGAAGTACAGCGTGTCGCCAATCCACATCGGATCGGTGTCATTGCTGCCACCTGCCGGCTTCGGAACTTCCTTGACCGAATAATCGGCCATGTTCATCAGCCAGATCCGGCTCTGCGTGCCGCCGCGATAGTTCTTCCATTGCAGGAAGCGTTCCGGCACCAGGGTGTAGGCCAGCGTCTTGCCATCCGCGGACAGCGCGGCTTTCGAGCCGGAAGGGACGGGCAGGCGCGTCGGCACGCCACCCGCGACCGGTACCGTGTACAGATAGCGCAGACGGTTCGTGTAGTGCCCGTCCGGCGATTCGAAAATGATGCTCGCGCTGTCCGGCGTGAAGCCGCGCACGATGTCCTGGCCGGGATGCCAGGTCAGGCGCCGTACTTCGCCACCGCCAGCGGGCATCACGTAGACATCGGTGTTGTCGCCGTAGTCGGCGCTGAAAGCGAGCCACCTTCCATCCGGTGAAAAGTGCGGCGAGGTTTCCTGTCCTGCGGCCTGGGTCAGGCGCCGTGCGCTGCCACCGCTGCGCGCGCCGAGCCAGAGATCATTGTCGTAGACGAAGGCGACGCGTTCGCCATGCACGGCGGGCATCGCCAGCATGCGCGTGTCGGCGATATTGACGGCGAGTACCGTCGAAGGCGCGATCAGTGCCAGCGCAATGGCGTATCCGGGTCGTTTCATGCTCATCCCATCCTGGCCCGTTGCGGGCATCGTGTGGACGAGCATAGCGACTACCCCAATGTATCGAAACGGACAAAAGTCCTGTCCCGGAGCAGCGGCAGGGTTCAGCCGGGTCGCGCGCCGAGCGCGAGTTCAACCGCGCTGCGCGCGTGGATCGCCGTCGTGTCGAAGAGCGGCACGCTCGCATCGTTATCGCCGACGAGCAGAGAAATCTCGGTGCAGCCGAGGATGACGGCCTCGCCACCGCCGCTGACGAGATCGGCGATGATGCGCCGGAATTCGTCACGCGAGGCATCGCGCAACACGCCGAGGCAGAGTTCCTCGTAGATCACGCGATGCACGATTTCCCGATCCGCCTCGCCGGGAACAAGCACGTCGATGCCGTGTGCCGCGAGGCGATCGCGATAGAAGGCCTGTTCCATGGTGAAGCGCGTGCCGAGCAGGCCGACCCTGCGTGCGCCCGATCGGACGATTTCCACGGCCGTTGCATCGGCGACGTGCAGCATTGGAATCCCGACAGCGCCCTCGATAGCCGTGGCCACCTTGTGCATCGTGTTCGTGCAAAGCACGAGGAACTCGGCGCCGGCAGATTCCAGTGATTGCGCCACAGCGCCGAGCAGGTGGCCTGCAGCATCCCAGTCGCCGGCATGCTGCAGTCGCTCGATCTCGTGGAAATCCACGCTGTACAGGACGAGCCATGCGGAATGCAGGCCACCGAGCTTTTCCTTGACCGTCTCGTTGATGATCCGGTAATACGGCACGGTCGACTCCCAGCTCATGCCGCCGATCAGACCGATCATCTTCATTGCAGGTTTTCCGTCCGGGATCAGAATTGCGTCGGCAAGGAAGCGCGCCGCATGCGCAGGGTTCGCGCGCAGCATCGCCGCTGCATTCGTGTCAGACAAGTGCTGCCCAGGCTGCTGGCGTCGAACGCGGTCGATAGCGCACCACACGGCGAGCCTGACGACGGGGATCACGTTGCGATGACCGACGATTTGTTCGCGGCGATGCCATCGGTGCGACGTGAGGAACACATCGTGCCCGGCGCCTGCGTGCTGCGTGCCTTCGCGCTCGCGCATGACGACGCGCTGCTTGCGGCAATCGAAGCGGTGGTCGCCCTCGCGCCCTTGCGCCATCTCGTCACGCCGGGTGGTTTGCGCATGTCGGTCGCGATGAGCAATTGCGGCGCGCTCGGCTGGATCAGCGACCGCCGCGGCTACCGTTACGCAGCGCTTGATCCACTCACCGACGCGCCGTGGCCGGCCATGCCGCTCGCGTTCGCGACGCTGGCGGCGGATGCAGCCGCTGCCGCAGGGTATGCGGGTTTCACACCGGATGCCTGCCTGATCAATCGCTACGATCCTGGCACGCGTCTTACGCTGCACCAGGATCGCGACGAGCGCGATTTCAGTGCGCCGATCGTCTCGGTGTCGCTCGGTATTCCGGCGACGTTCCTGTTCGGTGGGGACGTGCGCAGCGATCGCCAGCAGCGGATTCCCCTGCAGCATGGCGATGTCGTGGTCTGGGGCGGGCCATCCCGCTTGCGCTATCACGGCATCCTGCCCCTGCGCGACGACACGCACCCGAAGACCGGCCCCTGCCGCTTCAACCTGACTTTCCGCAAGGCCGGTTGAAGCGTCGCACGGCGGGCTTGTTTTCATTCGCCGATCTTGGCGAATGGAATCGGCGAGGGCTGACGAGCCCTGCGGAATTTCCAGAAATCCATGGACTCACCCTGCGCGGCGAGAACCATTGGCATCGGTCCTGCACGGGAATGACCGCGGAAGGCGTTGCTGGCACTATTCCGGCAACGCCAGCCTGCATGCGTGCATCATGGCGCCATCTTCTGGATCGCCGAGGTGCTCCATGCGTTTATTGGCAGTGTGCTTGGTCCTGTTGCTCGGTTTGTCGCTGACGGTGGGTGGCGGGTGGTTGCTGTCCCTGCATGGCAGTGCGTTCTACCTGGTCAGCGGGCTGGTGCTGCTGGCCGTGGCGTGGGGGCTTTTGCGGCGCAGGCGATGGTCGACATCGCTGTATGCGCTGTGGTTGCTGGCCTTGCTGGGCTGGTCGTTGTGGGAAGTCGGCCTGCACTGGTGGCCACTCGCCACGCGGCTGGGGCTTCCGGCACTGCTCGGCCTGTTGCTGTCGACGTCACGGGTCCGGCGCAGCGGGAAACGCCACATCCCGTCCGGCGCGGGCTGGCCTGTGCTTGGCGCATCACTGCTGGCTGCCGTGGTCGCGCTGGTGGGGATTCCGAAGCCCATGCACGAGATGACTGGAACGTTGCCGATGACGATCGTCGACGCCGACCCGAAGCCCGGCGATACCGTCGCGCCCGCGGGCGAGTGGCATGCGTATGCCGGCGGCGACTACGGACAGCGCTATTCATCGCTGGAGCAGATCAATGTCGGCAATGTCGGCCTGCTGCAACTGGACTGGCAACTGCGGACTGGCGATGTCCGCCTGCCCGAGGATGTCGGCGAAACGACCTACGAAGCGACGCCCCTGAAGATCGGCAACACGTTGTATCTGTGCACGCCGCATAGCTGGGCGCTGGCGCTCGTTTCGGATACCGGCAAGGAACGCTGGCGCTTCGATCCGGCGGCGGGCATGGAGCCACAGCGGCAACATCAGACCTGTCGGGGCCTGTCGTATTTTTCTGGTCCATCAGCGATGGCGACTGCCGAAGAAGAATCCGTAACGACGGTCGGACACATCTGCAAGGCGCGGGTTTTCCTGCCGAGTGCCGATGCAAAATTGCATGCGCTCGACGCGGAGACCGGCGAGCACTGCGCCGATTTCGCCAATCAGGGCGTGCTCGATCTGATGCACAACATGCCGTTCAGGCAGGCCGGCTACTACTATTCGACGTCACCGCCGCTGGTCGCCGACGGCAAGGTGATCGTCGCCGGCTCGGTGAACGACAACTATGCGGTCGATTCGCCTTCCGGTGTGATCCGCGCCTATGACGCGCGCACCGGCGATCTGCTGTGGAACTGGGATTCGGGCAATCCCGAACAGACCGCGCCGCTGGATCCGGCGAATCCTGCGCAGACCTACACGGCGAGTTCGCCGAACAGCTGGTCGGTAGCCAGCGCCGACGAAGCGCTCGGCCTGGTGTATTTTCCGATGGGCAATCGCACGCCCGATCAACTCGGCATGTATCGCAGCGAGGCCGAAGAAAAATACGCCTCGTCTGTCGTCGCTCTCGATCTCGCCAGTGGTCAGGCGCGCTGGGTGCATCAGTTCGTGCACCACGATCTGTGGGATATGGACTCGCCGGCGCAACCGGTGCTGATCGATCTGGATCTGCCGCAGGGACGTACGCCCGCCATGGTCGTGCCGACCAAGCAGGGCGACGTGTATGTGCTCGATCGCCGCGATGGCAAAGCATTGCTGCCGGTCAGCGAACGCCCCGCACCTCGGGGCACCGATATCCCCGGACAGCGCGTGGCACCGACCCAGCCGTATTCGGCGCTGAGTTTCGAGCCGCAGCCCTTGCGCGAGGCCGACATGTGGGGCGCGAGTCTGATCGACCAGATGCTGTGCCGGATCGAGTTCCGCAAGCTGCGCTATGAAGGCCGCTACACGCCGCCGTCCTTGCAGGGATCGCTCATCTATCCCGGCAACTTCGGCGTCTTCAACTGGGGCAGTGTGGCGGTGGATCCGCAACGGCAGGTGATGTTCGGCATGCCGACGTACCTGGCCTTCGTTTCCACGCTGGTACCGAAGAGCCAGCTCGCCGGGCAGGAAATGAACAAGGGCGAGCACGGCCTCAATGAGAACAAGGGGGCCGACTACGCGGTCGAGATGAAGCCCTTCATGTCGCCGCTCGGCGTACCATGCCAGCAGCCACCCTGGGGAACCATTGCCGCGGTTGACCTGCGCACCGGCAAGATTGCCTATCAGTACCGCAATGGAACGATCCGCGATCTTTCGCCGCTGCCGGTGCCGATCCGCATGGGCGTGCCGGGGATCGGCGGTCCGCTGATGACGGCAGGCGGCGTCGCGTTCCTGAGCGCCGCGGTGGACGACAACTTCCGCGCCTACGACGTGGCGACGGGCGACGTGTTGTGGGATGTGCGCATTCCGGCAGGTGGCCAGGCGACACCGATGACCTATCTCAACAGCGCGGGCGAGCAGGTCGTGCTGCTCGTTGCCGGCGGGCATGGCTCGGTCGGCACCAAAGCTGGCGACTATGTGCTGGCGTACAAGTTGAAGAAATAAAACAGGCGCGCGGCTATCGGGCCGCCGAAACGCGATTGCAGTACCGCTGTCATTGGGCGCTGCAATCGCTTTCCTTGCGGAAAGCTTCCGTCCTCATTCGAGCAGGGCCGACATTCCAGCAACGATTGCGCTCAACGCGACGTGTCGGCCTCGTTGTCATTGGACATTCCGACGCCCATTCCTCCCATGCCGCCGCCCATGCCTCCGCCACCGCCGCCTCCTTTGCCGCCGCCCTTGTCCCCACCGTCGCCTTTCGCCTTGGCGGAGGAAGAAGGCCGGGCAGGCCCCTGAGCGGGAATTTCAACTTCGCCCGGAATCGGCGCAAGGTCCAGCGCCTGACGAATGAAATCGCGTAGCGACGCCACCAATGCATGCGTGCGCACGGTGCGTCCTTCCACCAGCTCAGTCGCAGCGCGTGCTGCCAGACGCACCTGTTCATCCGTGCCGAGCAGGATGATGTCCGAGAGTGCCGTTTCGACCGCATCGCGGATGCGCCGCGCGCGATCGC
>JBEBXZ010000143.1:0-5702 GCA_040391335.1 Dokdonella fugitiva
TCGGCGGCATCGAGCGCGTCTACGAGATCAACCGCAACTTCCGCAACGAGGGCGTGTCGACCCGGCACAACCCCGAGTTCACGATGCTCGAGCTGTACCAGGCGTATGCCAGCTACACCGAAATCATGGACATCACCGAGGGACTCATGCGCGATACCGCGCAAGCCACGCTCGGGCACACCGCGCTGACCTGGGAAGGGCGCGATATCGACCTCGGCCCGGCGTTCCGTCGCTGGCGCATGGAAGATGCGGTGCTCGAATGCAATCCGGAAATCCGCCGCGAGGAATTGCGCGACCGCGAGGCGATGGCAGCGCATTGCGCGCGTCTGGGAGTGCACGCGAAGCCCGGTTACGGCTGGGGCAAGCTGCTGCTGGAAATCTTCGAGAAGACGGTCGAGGCGAGCCTGATCCAGCCGACCTTCATCACCGCGCATCCGGTCGAAGTGTCGCCGCTGGCGCGCGCCAGCGATGCCGATCCGGGGATCACCGATCGCTTCGAGTTGTTTGTCGGCGGCAAGGAAATCGCCAATGGCTTCTCCGAACTGAACGATCCGGAAGATCAGGCCGCACGTTTCCAGGCCCAGGTCGACGCGATGGCTTCGGGTGACGATGAAGCGATGCATTTCGATGCGGACTACATCCGTGCGCTGGAGTATGGATTGCCGCCGACCGGCGGGCTTGGCATCGGCGTGGATCGCATGGTCATGCTGTTCGCCGATGCTGCATCGATCCGCGATGTCCTGCTGTTCCCGTACATGCGCCCGGAGGCATGACAGGCACGCGGACTCCAGTGTGACGGCACGCGTTGCAGCAACTGCGATATCGTGTCCATTGATACATTCACGCCATCGCTTTTCCGGTATGTTAGCGGCCTTGGGCTAACCTGCGAGACAGTTTCCAGACTCAGCGACGGCATCGCCGGGTAGTGGTTGCGGAATCATCGGCAACCGCGCCTTGCATCATGCGTGAGTGGCGAAACGTGGAGAATGTGGTGTGAATGTACTGATTGTCGACGACCAGCCTTCGGCTCGAACGATGCTGCGGCATGTCGTCGAGGGTATCGGGCAGAATATCCACGTTTCCGATTTTGGAAATCCGATCGATGCCTTGCGCTGGTCGGAAAGCAATTCCATTGATTTGCTCCTGCTCGACTACCGCATGCCGGAAATGGACGGCCTGGAGTTCGCGCGCCGCTTCCGTCGTTCCCTGTCTCGCCGCGATGTGCCGATCGTGCTGATCAGCGTCGTGGGCGATGAGCCCGTGCGCCAGGCTGCGCTGGATGCGGGCGTGATCGATTTCCTCGTCAAGCCGGTGCGCCCCCGCGAGTTGCGCTCGCGTTGCAAGAACCTGTTGCAGATCCGGCGCCAGGGAGAAACGGTCAAGGAACGGGCGCGCTCGCTCGAGCAGAAGGTGCTCGAAGGCGTTCAGGAAGTCGAGCAACGTGAGCGCGAGATGCTGTTGCGTCTGGCCAAGGCGATCGAGTACCGGGATCGTGGCATCGGCCTGCACCTGCTGCGCATGGCCGGCTATTCGGAGCTGATCGCCGAGGAGCTTGGTCTGCCGGAAGACGACGTGGATACGCTCGCGCTGGCCGCCCCACTGCATGACATCGGCAAGATCGGGGTGCCTGATGCGATCCTGCTCAAAGGCGACAACCTGACCGAGGAAGAGATGGTCGTGATGCGCAGGCATCCGCTGATCGGCTTCGACATCCTGCGTGACAGCCAGAGTCGCTTCGTGCAGATCGGTGCGCAGATTGCCTTGCGTCATCATGAGCGCTGGAATGGCAGCGGCTATCCGGATGGACTCCAGGGCAAGCAGATCCCACTCAACGCGCGGATCGTCGCCATTGCCGATGTATTCGATACGCTGACTTCCGAGCGGCCCTACAAGCCGGCGTGGAGCAACGAGCAGGCTCTGGCCTACCTGCAGGAACAGGCTGGAACGTTGTTCGATCCCGCGGGTGTCGAGGTCATGCTGGCCAATCCGGCACGCATTGCCGACATCCAGTTGAAAAAACTCGCACTTGCCGTTCCCGGACTCTGATCCGGACGGCGCACGCCAAGGATGCGCGCCCATGCGGTCATTCATCGACAAACTGATTTCGCGTTTCAGGAAGCGCCCTGACAGCGAGCACGTCCAGGCGCTCGTGCGTTTTGCCATTGTCGGCATCTGGCTGCTCTATCTGTTGTATGTCGCCTCGACCCATGGCTTTGACGGGCCGGTATTGCCGCGTGCGCTGCTGATCCTGTTGTTTGAAACCTGCATCGGGCTTGGCATCCTCGTGCATATCGCCCTGCATCCCGGCATCTCGTATCGTCGTCGCTGGCTCGGCATGGTCACCGACTATGCGGCGATGGGCGCAATGATGTCGCTGGGCGAGGAACTCGCGCCGCTGTACGTCGTGTTTCTCTGGGTCACGATCGGCAATGGCCTGCGCTATGGTCCTGCATTCCTGTATGCGGCGGTTTGCCTCGCGATGCTCTCGTTTCTCGCGGTCATCATCGGCACGCCGTACTGGCAGGGCAATGCGACGCTGGGCTGGGGCTTGCTCGGTGGCCTGATTCTCATTCCCGCCTATCTGACCTCATTGCTGCGCGCATTGACTCGTGCAACCGAGGAAGCGCGGCGTGCGAACGAGGCGAAGAGTCGTTTCGTCGCCAACATGAGCCACGAATTCCGTACGCCCCTGAACGGTATTGTCGGCATGTCGGAATTGCTCGTCACGACGCGCCTGAGTGCCGAGCAGCGTGAATTCGCGGAGGTCGTCCAGGCATCGGCCCGCTCGTTGCTGGCGCTGGTCGAGGACGTGCTCGATATCTCGAGCATCGAGTCGGGAAAACTCAAGCGCTATGACGTCGACTTCAATCTGGGCGAGTTGCTGCGCGGCGTCCAGATCATGTTGCAGCCGGGTGCGCTGGCCAAGGGGCTGGTGTTCGAGATCCAGGTTGCCGATGGCCTACCGGATCGCCTGCACGGCGATGCCGATCACCTGCGCCAGATCATCGTCAACCTCGTTTCCAATGCCATCAAGTTCACCGAATCCGGTTCCATCCGGATCGAGGTCGAGCGCCGGACCGTGCTCCGGGACGATGCGATCCCGCTGCGCATTTCTGTCGGGGACACCGGTATCGGCATTCCAGTCGATGCCCAGGCACGCGTTTTCCAGGCATTCGAGCAGGGAGATCGCGGGCATGCGCGGCGTTTCGGGGGTACGGGTCTGGGCACCACGATCGCCAAATCGCTGACCGAACTGCTTGGCGGAACGATAGCGTTCGAGAGCCGGGAAGGCATCGGTTCGCGTTTCTGGATCGAACTCGATTTCCTGCCGGCCCGTGAGGCTGCCGGTGTCGAGCCGGTTCAATCAGCAGGCCCGAATGTCATCGCATTCGACGATCCCTTCGTACGCCACCGGGCTCGCGTACGATCGCTCAGCCTGCTGGTGGCGGATGATCAGGCGGCGAACCGGACCGTGCTCTGCCGCCTGCTCGAAAAGGCCGGGCACCAGGTGCGGGCGGTGAGCAGCGGTGACGAAGTGCTCGACATTATCGAGAACGAGGCGTTCGATGCCGTCATCATCGATCTGCATATGCCCGGGATCAGCGGCATCGATACGATCAAGCACGCGCGCGTCATGCAGGCTGGTCGCGAACGCACCCCGTTCATCGTGCTCAGCGCGGATGCCACGGCTGAAACCAGGCGCGCCGCCAACGAGGCGGGAGCACGCGTGTTCCTGACAAAGCCGATCGTCGTGCCACGCCTGCTCGACGTGATGGCTGATATTGCCTTGGACGCTTCTGTGCCGATGGCAAAACCGTTGGACATGCGCCCCGCGGCATCGTCCGACGAGTTGATTGCGCCTGGGGTGTTTGACGAACTGAAGGAGCTTCGGCTTGGCGATGAATTCCTGCAGCTTTTCATCGATGAGTGCGTGAGCGACTCGCTGCGTTGCATCGTCGGCCTCGAAGAGTCCGGCAAGGCAGGGCAGTGGGATGCGTTCCGCGACGGCTGTCACGCCTTGAAAGGGGTCGCCAGCAATGTCGGCGCGATGAAACTGGCAGACGTCGCCACGACAGCCATGCGCTCCGGCAACGCGGAGCTCGTGCGCGAATGGCGTCGTCGCGTGCAGGACATGCGCGAACAGCTTGAGCGGTCGCGCGTTGCGCTCCTGGCGAGGATGGCGCGGCCGCCTTCAACGATGGATCGCGGCGGGGCCGAGCCGGATCGGGGTTGATCCGGCTTCGGCCAACGATTGCGTGACAGTATGCCGTCGCCCGAACCTCAGCCCGTGCGCTGCGCCGCATTCGCATCCGTTTCGGATACGGAACCCAGCGGGCGTTTTTCCTGGGCGCGAACGAGGCGCTCCATCGTGCGCAAGGATTTCTCGCCAAGCTGCATCGCGGTGTCGACCCAGATTTCGGTGACTTGCATGAGTTCGATCAGGTTCACGGGCTGGGCGATTTCGCGTACCCGGTTCATCGCGCTGCGCGCGTGGGAAATGCGCTGGTTGCGGCGGATGAATTCATGCACGGCCTGCACGCCATCGCCGCGCGGCACGAGGATGTCCACGATGCCCATGCGATGCAGATCCTCGCTGGAGTAGACGGCGCCATTCAGCATCATTTCCTCGGCGAATTTCGGGCTGATGCGCTTGCACAGGAAAGAATACGCGCCCATCCCGGGGAACAGGTCGAACAGGACTTCCGGGAATCCCATGCCGACGCCTTCCTCGGCGATGATCGTCTGGCAGGACAGTGCGGCCTCGAAGCCGCCGCCGAGTGCATCGCCCTGGACCAGCGCGATCGTGTGCGCATTGCGATTGAGGTGCGCGTGGAACGCGTAGACGCCTTCGACACACTGGCGCGCATAGGCCAGCAGGTGTTCGCGGTTGCGTTCACGGATCAGGCGGCAGAAAAGATTGAGATCCCCGCCGAGATTGAAGACATCGGCATCCGAGGCCAATACGACGTGCGCGAGGCGGGTATCCGAAGTCGCGGCGATTGCGGTCAGGCGATCGGCCGCGTGCTTCTGGAACTCGCGAACCTCCTTGATGAGTTGCGGCGAGAAGCATGCGCGGTAGCCGCTTTCCAGGGCAGGGCGTCGCGTGTGCATGAAGCACCAATGTGTATTGGTCGCAAAATCTTCCTGCGAACGGAGGAGGCGGTAGTCCTGGTCGCGGCGCAGCATTTCAACGGTCGTCATGGGCATGTTCCTTGGGAAAGATATGCCGCTGACCGGATCGCGCGGGGTGAGCGGCGAGAGCTCAGCACCTGGTGCGCGGTCCCCTGGAGCGCGCACGCGATCGTCTGGAGTCTAGCTCACTGGTTCACATACATCAGGGGAATTTAAGGCGATACTGTGAACTGTGTCACTGTTTTCTCAGGGGTAAGATGACTCGCCTAACGAGGACGAATGCGCAATGATGCCCGATTGCCAATGCTGTGCGCTTGAATCGGAAGTGCATGTGGGCAACCATCCACGAGTGAAGCAAGAAGCTTTCCGCCGTGATGCTGTTGGCGGTGGCCGGGCCGTTCGATCCAGGGGGAGTCAAATGAGTGACGGAGCTACAGGAAAGTACATGCGACATGCGCGCATGCCTATCCGGTCCATCGTGCTGATCAGTACGGGGGCGACGTCATGGACGTCTGAAATCGAGAATATCTCTGCGACCGGGGTGCTGATCCTGCGCCCGGAAGAATGGT
>JBEBXZ010000144.1:0-5671 GCA_040391335.1 Dokdonella fugitiva
CGGGCGTGAAATTGATCGTCGCGCCATTGATCAGGTTGTAGTCGTTGCTGAACCCTGTCGCGATGCCGGGATTGATGGCTATCGCCGTGCCGGCGCTCAGCAGGTTGTTTCGTGCGAGACCACTGATCACCGGAGTCGACGCGCCACTCCAGTTGATGATCCGGACTGCGGTGCTCACGCGCGTGACGGTATTGTTGACCAGTTGCGCGTCGATGCTGCCGTTCCTCGGCGCGACGCTGATGCCGGTGGATTCGTTGTTGCCGATGACGACATTGCTGTACAGGCGGACGCTGAAGTTGCTTGGCGTGTTCGACAGGCGTCCTTCAGAGACGAAAATTCCGGCTCGCGAGTAGCTGCCGCGCACTTCGTTCGCGTGCAGTTTCACGGTGCCGCTGGTGGCGGCGCCCACGCCGTTATCGAAATCGATGGTGATGCCGGAGCCATCGGCGGTTTGGGGATTCGTACTCGATACCTGGTTGTAGAACGCGCTCGCATTGAGTGTTCCGCCATCGCCGGCGAGCCGGATCAGCCCACCATCCGTGCCCAGCGGCAAGCCGCGCACGCGGTTGTTGTAGACCATGGCCTCCACGGTTCCGCTGTAGGCGATCACCTGGATGCCGGGGCCGGAGGCTCCCGGCGCACGCGTGATTACCAGTTCACGCAGGTCGAAAACCGCGCGGCCCGTGCCCGCATAGGTGGCGGTGACGTAGCCGTTTTCGAAGCGCAGCTTGCTGATGCGCACGTCCATATCCGCGTTGCTGCCGGAATTGTTGGCGATGATGCCGTTGCCCAGGAACGCCGGGGTGTAGCCGGCAGCCGCGGTCAGGGTGAGGTTGCGCGCCTGGATCGTGATGCTTTCGGTGATCGGCGTGTTGGTCGCGATCTCGATGCGATCGTTGCTGACCGAAGCATTGATGCAGGCCTGCAGCGTGCCTGTACAACCGGCACCGCCCGGCCAGAGGTGGGTGGCGGCGAAAGCCGAGGTGGGCAGCGCGATCGCGGCGAGGAAACTGCTGGCAAGAAAGCAGGCAGAACGAGGGGAAGGGAGTCGCATGGGAGTTCTCCGTATTGAACTTCCATGCAAGGCGCAAAAGCGCGAAGTTTCAGGACATCGGGTGAATCAGTTTTTCCCTGCCGCTTTCGTCAGCGCCGGTGATGCATATCCCAGCGTGGCGAGGATGCCGCGAGCATCGGCCTGCAGGGAATCCGCGGTCCCGGCATCGCCTTGCCGGCGCAGGCAGCGCGCCCGCTCGACCTGGGCCCAGGCGAGATCGCTGCGCGTGGCACTGCCGCCCCTGGCGAGTTCTTCACTGGCAAGCGCCAGTTCCGGCAACGCGGAGGCGCAGTCATCGCGGGCCACGTCGATGCGCGCGGCGACCAGGCGCAGCTTGCCAAGACGGGGATGACCCGCCGGATACGCGTGTGGTGCAGCGGCCATCGTTGCCACGGCGCTGGCTCGTGCCGCATCCAGTTGGCCATCTTCACGCAGCACGTCGGCGAGGGCGGCTTGCGCAAGCAAGGTGTCCTGATGCTCCGCACCGAGAGCCCGCGCAAGCAAGGCATGGGCCGTGCGAAGTTCGAGCAGTGCAGCAGCGCGATCACCGCGCTCGGCCAGTGCATTGCCGAGGCCAAGCCGCGCAATGCCGGTCAGATAGTGTTGCTCGCCGGGCCCGGCACTGGCACTCGCCACCGCATCGCGGGCGGTTGCTTCGGCATCCGCATGGCGGCCGATGCTGCGCTGCATGGCGGCAAGATTGTTGAGCATCGCCACCACCGCGGGATGATGATTGCCGTAGGCGGCGCGGGCGACGATCAAGGCCTCGTCGAGGCGTGTGATCGCGGTGGCGCCTTCGCCTTGTGCATACGCCAGCAGGGCCAGCGAGTTGAGGCCGTTGGCGACCAGCGGATGTGCGTCGCCGAGCAATTTCCGCTGCATGGCGACGGCGTCGGCGATCAGCACAGCACCGCGTTCCGTATCGCCCTGTCGACGCAAGGCGGTGCCCAGGTTGAACTCGCTGTCGGCGACATCCGGATGCTCGTCGCCGAGCAGGGTGCGACGGGCCGCCAGCGCTTTCTCGAACAGCGCGACGGCAGCCGCTGCGTCGCCTTGTTGCAGCACGATCACGCCGAGATCGTGTTGCGTCTGCGCGGTCAGCGTATGTGTTTCGCCACGTTGCATGCGTCGCAGGCTCAGGGCTTCGTTCAAGGCGTTGGCGGCCTGTTCGAGCCGGCTTTCGCGGAAATGAATGCCACCCACCACCAGCAGTGCACGCGCGATCAGCTCCGCAGCAGATTCCGTGCGCGCATCGGCGAGGGTCTCCTCGGCCATCGCCAGCGCCGCCTTGTCGCCGCGCTCGGAAAGGATTTCAGCAAGCCGCAGGCGCACGTCCATGCGCAAGGGTTTCGGTGCGATCGCCAGTGCCTCGCGCAGATTGCGTTCCGCGTCGTCGAATTCACCCTGGGCGCCATGCGTGCGGCCGAGTTCGATCAGCGCGCGCGCGCGTTGTTCGTCGCTGCGAGCCGCATCGCGCGCCTGTTCGGCCAGATCGATCGAGCGATCGTAACCACCGAGCTGGCGGTAGGCGGCGGCGAGCTGGCTGGCCAGTTCGGCATGCAACTGCGGTTGCTCGCGCAGCGTCTCGGCCAGACGCGCGGCGCCACGATCGAGCAGTTCGCGTGCGGATACGTCGCGGCCGCGTGTTTCGTCGGGCGTGACACCTTGAAACAGCGACAGCACGTAATCGCGCGTCGCATCGGCGCGGTTCGCTTCGCTGCGCGCGGTATGCGCCTGCCACAGTGTCGCGGCGAGGCCGGCGACCAGCGAGAGCAGCAATACGGCGGTGATGCCGAGTGCGCGCCGATGACGGCCGATGAACTTGCGCACGCGGTAAGCGTGCGCGTCCGGTCGTGCGAGCACGGGGCGACCGCTGCGATGCCGCTCGATGTCATCGGCGAGCGCCGCGGCACCGGCATAGCGCTGGGCCGGATCAATCGCCAGCGCCCGCGCGAGAATGACGTCGAGATCGCCGGCCAGATGCCGTCGCAGGACGCTCCTGGTCGTCGCGCGCGCAGCGGCGATCGCTTTTGCCGCGTTGCCGGCGATGAGGGATGAAGGCGTGCGCAGGCTGTCGTCATCACGCCGCTGCGGGCGGGTGCCGGTCAGCAGTTCGTGCAGCAGGACGCCGAGCGCGTAGACGTCGGTCGCGGTGGTGACGGTGCCACCGTCGGCCTGCTCGGGCGCCGCGTAGGCCGGTGTCAATCGACGCAGCGCCGTCTGCGTCTCGTCCTCGCGCACGCCGCCATCGAGCAGCTTGGCGATGCCGAAATCGAGCAGCTTGAATCCTCCATCGCGCGTGGCCAGCACGTTCGAGGGCTTCAGGTCGCGATGCACGATCAGGTTGCGGTGTGCGTGATCGACCGCCGCGCAAAGACGCTGGAACAAGTCCAGGCGTGCGTCGAGGTCGAGTCGCCGTGCATTGCAGTGTTCGGTAAGCGGCTCGCCATCGACGTACTCGAGCGCGAACCATGGCACGCCCTCGCCGGTCAGTCCGCCGTCGAGCACGCGTGCGATGTCCGGATGTTCAAGGCGTGCGAGCAGGTTGCGTTCGCGCAGGAAGCGCTCGCGTTCGTACGCGTCGTGCAGGCCCTGGCGCAGCACCTTGATCGCGACTTGCTGTTCGAACGTGCCGTCCGCGCGCGTCGCTGAAAACACGCTGGCCATGCCGCCGCTGCCGATCGAGGGTCCGACCAGCCAGGCGCCGAGTCGCCGTCCTTCCAGGCCCGGCACGGGATCGAGCAGGCGCGCGGCATACGGACCGCTGTCGCCATCGAGCGCACCCGTGGTCTGCGTGCTGGCGAGCAGGGCGCCGAGCGCGGTGCGCAGTTCCGCATCCCCGATATCCGCGAGGAAACGTTCGCGCGCGTCCGCATCGAGCTCGCTGGCCTCGTCAAAGAGTGGCGCGAGTTCGCTCCAGCGCCGTTCGATCAGGGCGGTGGTCGCGTTCATGCGAGGGCCGCGTGCAGGAAGGCGCGCGCGCGCGTCCAGTCACGCACGACGGTGCGTGGCACGATGCCGAGTGCTTCGGCCGTTTCGTCGATCGACAGGCCGGCGAAAAAGCGCAACTCGAAGACACGCGCGGCGCGCGGTTCCAGCGCCTGCAGCCGATCCAGCGCGTCGTCCAGCGCGAGCACTTCGGCAGCGGCTTGTTCCATCGGTACATCGTGCGCATCGAGATCGAGCGATACCGCTTCGTTCTCGCGCTTGAGCGCGCCTTTGCGGCGAGCCTGGTCGACCAGGATGTGGCGCATGGCCGTTGCCGCGTAGCCGAAGAAATGGGCGCGGCTTTCGAATTCTTCCGCATGCGCGCCGAGGCCGAGCCAGGCCTCGTGCACCAGGGCCGTGGTGTTCAGGGTCTGTGCCGCACGTTCACCGGCCAATGCGCGGCGCGCCAGTTCGCGCAGATGCGCGTAGACGTGCGGATACAGCGCCCCGAAGGCCGCCGGCCTGTCCTGGGTGGCGCGATCCGGCAGGCCCGAAATGTCGTCCACTCGATTCCCCGTACCGATATGCCGCCGCCGATCGTATTCCGAAAGCGCCGGCCCGATCGAGATCAGGTCGCCGATCGCAATGTCGACCATGCCACGCTTTTCGCGGCTATCCGTTCCTGACGGAGGAGCGATCGAGCGAACGCTGCGTGATCGAGGCGCCGGTCGCCCGCTTCAGCGTCGGCTGTCGAGCACGAGTTGCGGATCGATGCGCACGTCGAACCAGTTCATGCCCCAGTGCAGGTGCGGGCCGGTCGCGCGTCCGGTGGCGCCCACCGCGCCGATCACGGCTCCCTGGCCGATGCGGTCGCCGACTTTCACGTCGATGCGCGAGAGATGCAGGAAGTTGCTGCTGATGCCATGGCCGTGATCGATGACGAGCGTGCCGCCGGTCAGATAGAGATCGCCGTCGGCAAAGCTGACGATGCCGCTCGCCGGTGCCTTGACCGCCGTGCCGGATGCCGCCGCGATATCCATTCCCGAATGCGGCGTGCCGGGCTTGCCGTTGTAGATGCGCTGGTTGCCGAAACGTCCGCTGATGCGGCCCTCGACGGGACGCACGAAGGTTTCCGCGAAATCGCTGCGCGCATCATCGCGCTGGCGCGATGCGGCCACGCGTGCCTGTTCGCGGCGAATGCGTTCGGCGATTTCGGGTGGTGGTTCGACCGTCTTCGGCGGCACGCCATCGACGCGTTCGATCGGCCAGTCACGTGGAGTGACGGTGATATGCGCGGTTTCGGCCTGGCCATCCGCGCGCCGGATACTCACGCTGAGTGGTCCTTTTTCATCGCGACCGATGCCGAATACCACCGTGCCGTAGGGCGTGGCACGCAAACTGCGCCCACCGTACTCGACCGTGCTGCCGGCGGGCACCTTGCCGATGACCATGGCTCCTTGCGAAGCGCTCGCGGGAAACACGACGCGCGCGTCATCGGCAGCACAGGGGTGTGCCGAGAGCATGACGAATGCGCTGAAAAGCACGCCGGCGGCGAACTTCAACGCGCGAACTCCAGGCGCTGGCCGCGCACGCTGTCGTCCAGTTGACCGGCATGCCAGACGCGCTGTCCGTTGACGTAGGTTGCGGCGATGCTCGAACGGAAGGTATGACCCTCGAAGGGCGACCACG
>JBEBXZ010000145.1:0-5667 GCA_040391335.1 Dokdonella fugitiva
TCCACGCGGTGCACCACTCCAGCCGCCACATGGACTGGCTGGCCGGCTCGCGCATTCACATCGTGGAAATCCTGATGACGCGCAGCGCCGTGCTGCTGCCGCTCGTGATCCTTGGCTTCTCGGCGGATGCGGTGAACGCCTACGTGATCCTGGTCGGCATCCAGGCCGTGCTCGCGCACGCCAACCTGCGTATGAACTTCGGCTGGCTCGAATACGTGCTCGTGACGCCGCGCTACCACCACTGGCATCACGCGCGGCACATCGACTACATCGACGTGAATTATGCGATCCACCTGCCGCTGGTCGACATGCTGATGGGCACGTTCCGCCGCCCACCACGCGGCGAATGGCCGACCGAGTACGGCGTCATGAAACTCGAGACCGTGCCACGCGGGATCTGGACGCAATTCCTGATGCCGTTCGGGCCGAAGCGCAGCTATTCCAGATACGTGGGCAGCGATGAGGGCAAGGATTCGCCGGTCGCGTCGCGGACCTCCGCGCCGGCGCCATAGGACGGCAATTTCTCTACCGTCGCCATCACCACACGATGGCTATCGCCCGCAAATTCGCCTACCGGCCAGAGCGGACTGGATTCGCAGTCGTCTCGACGGCTGCCTTCGAACGTTTCACCGGTATTCCGGGGAAGGTGTGCTTTTGCATGCAGCGGAGTTCGCTCAGATGCCAGCCCGGCTGCGTATCGCCCGTTCCACCCGATCCGAGGCGGAATCGCAGGCGCACAGGGCGGCCATGCGTGCTCGCCGGAAATGTCGCCCGGGTCGTGAATGCGGGGCGGTCACCACCCCAGGCGGGGCGCATGCCGATCGGATTGCCGGCGAAAGCCATCCGGTCATAGCCACCTTCGTCGAAATGGCCGCCGGCAGCGATGAAATCGATCCAGTCCGCTCCCTCGATCGAGATTTCGAGCACGCCGGCGGTATTCGCCCATGACATGCGCGCCTGCTGGCGCAGGAGCAGGCGCAGGCCGTCGGATGGAACGGGAAAGGATGGGCTCGTCAGCGAGGAGTCGAACACGTTCGCGCCGGCATCTTCAATCTGCATGAATGCGGTCTCGCCCGAAGTCGTGCCCACTGCCTGCCATTGCGGCGAACCGGCATGCCTGTCGCCCTGCCATTCACTCAACAGTCCGCAAGGTCCGGGATTGATGGGTGTATCCGATGCGTTGGCGATCGGGATAGCCAGGAATGCGATCAGGGCGGCAATGCCGAACCTTCCATCGAAGCTCGCGCGCGCACGCCGGCCTGCGGCATGGGGATGATTCATGGCTGGGAAATCGCCTGTTTGATCGCGTCCTCCGCTCATCGGGCGACAAGCGGAGGACGTGGCGGCAATGGCTCAGTCGTCGAAGCCGTTCTTGAGGATCGTGTCGCCGAATGCGCCCGTGTACAGCAGGTTCTGGGCGCGGATGTTTTGCGTCGAAACGTTGTTGTCCGGCGCATCGGACCAGGTGAAGGCCGCGTAGCCGAGCGTGCTCGTCGCTCCGGTCAGGCGCGAGGTCTTGGTCGCCCCGGTCTTGATGTGCGCGGGTGCGGTCCAGAGCAGGTCGCCGTTGGGTCCCAGGCGCGCAGTCGAGATCGCGTTGTTGGTCACCGAAGTGTTGCCGGTGACCCAGGTGGCGAGAAAGCCACCTGGCGCGGGCAGTGCGAGCAATTGCGAAAGCGCATTGGTGCCGTCGGTCGAAACCGTCATCGGGACGATTTCCTTGCCCGTTTCTCCATACAGGCGCGTGCCAAGCGAGTCGATGCGTTGCGCGTAGAGACCGTCATAGAGCTGCTGGTCGATCTGCTGCCCGTCGATCCAGATGACGTGGATGTCGCCGTTCGTGGCATCGTACGTAGCGGCTGGCGAATAGTGTCCGCGGCTCGCATCGGTGGTGACCAGCACGCCATCGTTGCCGAGCAGGCGATTGCCGCCGGCATCGATGCGCTGCACCCGGGCAGAAGCCATGGTGCCGACGAAATCGGTGTAGGCGAATACGGCGCCGCCGCTGCCGTCGAGGATGATCTTCGGGAAGTAGCCGGCGCCGAGTCCCCCGGCATCGGACACGCGCACACCGTCCTTCCCCCACAGCGCGGCGCCATCGGCCGAGGCAAGCTTTTGCGCGCGCAGGATGCGCGCGGAGCCGGCCTGGTTGCTCCAGGCGACGATCGCATCGCCGTTCAAGGCGGGCGCCACGTCTGCAATGAACTTCAATCCGCTGGCCGGGCCCGGCAAGGTGATGCCGGTGGCACCCCACAAGGCTGCGCCCGCGGTCGAGAGCTTCTGCGCACGGCCCTGGCCGGAACTGTTCATCCAGACGACGACCGCATTGCCATCGCTTGTCCCGGTGATGTAGGAAATCAGGTTTCCTTCGCCCAATGTCGACACCGGAATGCCGCCGTCGCTCCAGGCGAACGCGCCATCCGCGGTCACCTTGACCGCCACGATGCGTTCGTCCGCTGCGTTCTGCGTGCAGCACTGGAATGACAGCAGCGCATTGCCCTGCGCATCGAGCGAGAAACCATAATCCGTCGTTGAACCGACGTTGCGATCCGCGACGAGGATGCCGTTGTGCGGCCACAATTCCCTGCCTTCTCCATCGAGGCGTTGCAGGCGTACGTCGTAGCCGCCGTCGGTATTGTCGAACCAACTCACGTAGAAGCCGCCATCGGCGCGCGGCAGGATCTTGGCCTGGGTTTCCTCGCCACTGCGGTCGGCGATCAGCAGGTTGAGAGCCGGATCGTTCGACCATCCGGTGATGCCGGCAACGGGCAGCGGCGCATCGCTCACGACAACCGAATCGATGCCGACGCGCGAGCCCTGGTTGCCGGACGGACCGCCATTGGGTGCGACGAAACGGAACGCGATGCGGCCGGTATGGGTGCCCGCCGGAAGATCGGCCAGGGTGATGGATTGTCCGCTCCAGCTCAATGGATAGATCCCGGCTGCCTGTCCGGGATTGATGTCGAGCAACACGGAGGAGAACTGGCCGAGATCGGTCGGCGAGCTGCCGGTGCTGCCACTGTCGCCGCACGTCGTGCCAAGGCAGAGCAACACCTGAAGGCGGTCGGGCCGGGTCGGCCCGGAAAGCGTGTCCGCGCGGGTCTGGAAGCGGATTTCGACGCCATTCTCCAGCCCATCCAATTCGGGGGAGATCAGGAAGCCGCTGACCGGATTGGCGCCGGTCGCACAGGCGAAGGTCGCGTAGGCCATGCCCGCGCCCTCATGGGTTGGCCAGGAACTGGCGCCCGTGCCGACACCGCCGATTGCCGCGATGTGGAAGCAATCGGCGAGATTGCCGCTGGCCGGTGGCGACGTGCTCTGGTTGCGCGCGATCCAGCCCGCGGGCAGGGAAGTGCTCGGCAAGGTCGTGCCGGGCATATTGAAATCTTCCGACAACTGTTGCGCGCTAGCCGCGGAGGCGGCCAGCAACGCAACGAGCAAGGGCAATACGACGAGATTGCGGGGTTTCATCGGTGTCGGCACGGTCGATATCTCCACTCTGATGATGGGGTGCCACATGCGCAGTGTGCATTGGCACGCTGGGCTGTTCGTGGTCGCCGTAATGTGCCGAAGGTGGCGGGTGGGCGCGTCAGCGCGCGCTGAACAGGCATTGACAGACCGATGACAAGCCCATGACATCCCATGGGATCAACGGCTTGTGTTCTTCCATCAGCCACATCCGCCGGGTGGATACGGATCAGTGCGGCAACGTCGGTTCGCGCTCGCCGGCCAGGGTGCGCAGATGGATCTGTGCCGTAGCGAGGGGGGCCGGATCACCGAGGGCGCGGTAGAGCAAAGCGCTGGCGCGAGCGGCGCGATAGTCGCGGTCGGCGTAGCCGGCGATCTGTCCTGCCAGTTCGCTGGCGCGGTCCAGGTGGCGACCGGCGACGAGGAAATCGATATAGCGGCAGATCACGTCGACGCGCAGATCCGGATCCACGTCGCGATCGGTTCGTGCCAGCGCACGTTCGAAACTTTCGGTCGCGCGGACCGGTTCGTCGTGCGCGGCCAGCCAGAGTGCCCGTGCCAGTTCCAGGCTGGCCGCTGCCTGCGCATCATCGACAGGCTCCGGTGTCGCCTCGATGGCATGCCCCAGGCTATCGTCATCGCTCCCGCTTGCCAGGCCGGCACGCGCCAGCAACAGTGCGGCTCTGCCGGTCGCCATCGCGGCATGGTTGTTGCGGGCCAATGCCAGCGCCGCCTGCGAATTGCCCCGGGCGAGCTCCAGTTCGATGCGCAATTCGCGCGAATTGGCTGTATCCCCGTCGTTCCGGTCACGCTCCAGCAGGGTTGACGCAGCGGCGATGGATCCGGTTCTGAGCAGGATATCGGCGTGCAACTCGGCGATATTGCCGGTCAATACCGGATTCTCGAGTTTCTGCGCGAGCGTGGATGCGCGCACGGACGTGGCCAGGGCACCTGCGGGATCGACCAGGGCGAGTTGCGCCCGGCTCTTGCCGAGCAGGCTCGCGGCGAGGCTGTCGTTGACGCCATAGCGTTCGAATATGCCGATCGCGCGATCGAATGCCTGCAGGGCCTGGGTCCATTGTCCGCGCCGGCTCTCGAGCAGACCGAGATTGGTATCGATGCTGGCCACGCCCGGGACATCGCCCGCACGTTCGAGCGCGATACGGGCGCGGCTGAAATCGGCCAGCGCGAGATCGAACTTGCGCTGCGCCGCTCGCGCGACACCGCGTCCGCTATAGCCATTGCCCGAGAGCTCCTGGCTGCCCTGCGAGCCGAGCGCGGCGAGCGCCTCCGCATAGCGGAGTTCGGCGCCCGCAAAATCGGCACGTCGAACGGCAACCGCCCCGAGGCCCATCAAGGTCTGTGCCTGCACGTCGACCGGCAATTCCACGAGCTGCGCCTCGAGCGCGGCGAACATCTTTTCCGCTTCGTCGATGCGACCGCCGCGAAACAGCAGCTGACCTTCACGAACGCGCAGCAGCGGATTGCCGCGCATCGACTCGGACATTCCCGCGATCACGTTCCGTGCTTCGCCGAGGTCGCCTCCGAGCATCGCCGCGTCGAGGCGCAGCACGTTTTCGCCGAGTGGATCGGGTGCCGTCGCTCGGGTGATCGCCGGAGCCCGGCCCAGATAGGCAAGCAAGGCATCGCTGGCCCGTCCCGCCGCCGCAAGCGGCGTATCGCCAGCGCCGTTGACCCCATGTCGACCGCTCCTTGCGTGAAGCATCAGGCTGATCCGCCAGCCGCCTTCGTATCGATGTGCGAGAGGCTCGACCAGGGTTGCGGCACCGGTCGCCTTGAGCAGGTGGTTTCTCGAATCGAGCTCGCTGCCATTGCCCTCCACGAGGAGTCCGACCACGCGCTGGCTCGGCAGGACAGTCAGACCTCCCTGGTCGCGCAATCGCGAGGCGATGTAGTCCATCACGCCAAGGCGTATCCACGCGGCTTCCACATCGTTCGATTCGAGCATGACAGGCGCGACGACGACGAGATCGGCTGCCGTATCCGACCGTGGTGGCGCAGGGAGGTGCCGCCACCAGGCCGCAAGCAGGACGGCGGACAATGCAAGCAGCAGCGTGAATGCGGCAGCGGCGCGGACCGATGGCTGTCCATGTCTTTTGCGACCATGTGCATCGGCCACGCCGGGTAAGGCAGGCATGTCGGTTGCTGGCGACAGTGGCGAGGCTATGCGGATATCAC
>JBEBXZ010000146.1:0-5644 GCA_040391335.1 Dokdonella fugitiva
GTCTGCCAGGTCGGCACCCTGGCGCATGACCGCGGCCAGATCCGCTTCCACTACGACCGCGACTGGCTCAACGGCCCCCGGGCGTTCGCGCTCGATCCAGACCTGTCGCTCGACGAACACCCGTTCTTTCCGAAACCGGAGCTCGGCAACTTCGGCATCTTCCTGGATTCCTCGCCCGATCGCTGGGGCCAGACCCTGATGAAGCGCCGCGAGGCGCTGCAGGCCAAGGACGAAAAGCGGGCGCCACGTACCCTCTACGCCTGGGATTTCCTGATCGGCGTGCAAGACTTCACACGCCAAGGGGCGCTGCGCTTTCGCCGGATGGGCACCGACACCTTCCTCGGCAACGAGAAGATGGCGGCCCCGCCAGTGACCACCCTGCGCGAACTCGAAGCGGTCGCCTATCAACTCAGCAGCCGCCGGATCGACGATCTCGATGCGCTGCGGAAATGGCTTGCCGTGCTGGTGGCGCCTGGCGCATCCCTCGGCGGCGCCCGGCCCAAAGCCAACTTCACGGAAACCGACGGTTCCCTCTGGATCGGCAAGTTTCCCGCGCGGGACGACGACCGGGACGTGGGCGCCTGGGAGTACGTTGCGCACACACTGGCCCGGAAGGCAGGCGTGGACGTGCCCCCCGCCAGGCTGATCCGGCTGAACAACGATTTCCACACCTTCTGCATCCAGCGCTTCGACCGCGTGCAAGGCGTGCGGCGCTTCTATGCCTCGGCCATGACCTTGCTCCGCAAGGAGCACAGCGAAGGCTCCAGCTACCTCGATCTGGCGCAATTCCTGCGCGCCCAGGGCGATGCCGCGCACGCGGACGCCGATCTGGCGCAGTTGTTCCGCCGCGTCGCCTTCAACGTCGCGCTCGGCAACCGGGACGACCATCTTCGCAATCACGGTTTCGTGCTGGGCGAAACAGGGTGGCGACTGGCACCTGCCTTCGACGTCAACCCGAACATCGACAAGGCCGAGCACGTCCTGAACCTCGACGACACGGACAACCGGCCGAGCCTGGAGACGGTCCTCAGCACGGCGATGTTCTACGGGCTTGGCGACGACCAGGCGCGTCAGATCGTGGAAGACGTCGCAGCGGCGGTCGATGGATGGCAGGACACCGCGCGCAGGGCCGGTATTGCAGGCGCCGACATCAACCTGAAGGCAGGCGCCTTCTCGGCCCATGCGGAGTTTCGTGCGTCCGCAGGCCGCCGTTAAACCTGCCCACGTCAGAGCGCGACGTCGCCCTCGATCTCCTCGTCTGGATCAACGCCGTGGCCGCCATGCATCTGCATGGCCTGGGTCAACGTTCTCGGAAGCTGCCGGACATGCTTGCTATGCCGGATATCCTGCGCCAACACGCCCAGGAGTGTCTGGATGGCAGATCCTCGTGCCAGCAGAAGGTTCAATTTCCCCTCTTCTTGATCACTCATGGTGATCAAAATCCATACTTTGCAAACCCGCTCAAGGCATTTGCACGATTTTAAAAAAGTGGCGAATAGATCACTTTGGCTGACCTTATGCAGTCCACTACAAACTTCTCAAGCGTCGCCCGGGCGCAATAACCATCCGCCGACCGGCCACGATCAGGCTGGAGCCACCGTGTATAACAGTCCTCATTCCGCCCATTACACACTTCATTCCACACATCGGAAGCGGATTGCCTTGGACTGCAGTAGACCCTATAAGCCGTTGTCGATCATCAGCAGCATGGCATTTCCAGTCCTGATCGGAATGAGCGACCAGCAATTCGGTGCGCGACAGCGCAGCCTCGGCGGGCGGCGATTGTGCAGCATCGCAGGTGATTGGTGAATTTCCGGATTGCATCTCGCGCCAGCGCGCGGGTTGCCGGCGATTCCCGCGTCGAACGGGTGGCGGGCGACAGGGTATCTGGAAGGGTCGGCCGCATACCTCGGAAGAAGAAGGATGAGGCACTCTTCCCCTTCCGCAACAGGTGCCGCACATGAACCATCGCGTACTTTTCATCTGCAGCCGCAATCGACTGCGCAGCCCAACCGCGGAACACGTGTTCGCGCAGCGACCGGGAATCGAGAGCGCCTCCGCCGGGCTGAGTCCGGATGCCGAACATCCGTTGACCGCCGAAGACCTCGAATGGGCGGATACGGTGTTCGTCATGGAGCAGGCGCATCGCTCGAAACTATCGGCGAAGTTCAAGCGCTGGTTGCAGGGCAAGCGCGTGATCTGCCTCGGCATTCCGGACGAATACGATTACATGGATCCGGATCTCGTGCGCCTGCTCGAAGCGCGCGTCGGGCCGCATCTGCCGTGAAAGCCGGGCTTTCTGATCCGCGGCGAAGCGGTCGACCGCATGACAATGTGAGGCGCCCCCGCAATGCGGGCTAAAATGCGCCGATGACGAATTCCGAATCTCCTGCGACGCGCCGTCCGAATCCCGTGCTGGGTGTCCTCGGTCGCGGCCTCGAAGCTGCGCTGAATCAAGTCCTTGGGCTCGATCCCGATACGCGCACCGCGCTGGCGGCTCTCGACGGTCGCGCGCTGACCATCGATTTTCGTGGCTCCGGTCGCGCCATGCGCCTCGCCGTGCAAGGCGAGCGACTGGTGATCGGGCCGGCATTCGCGGCCGACAGCGACCTGCGCGTCGCGGCGACACCGGGCAGCCTGCTCGGCCTCGCGGCTTCACGATTGCTTGGTGACCACGAGGCGACCCTGCCCGGCAAGATCGAGATTGCCGGTGATGCGGAACTCGCGCGACGCGTCGAGCGCCTCGTCACGCGCTTCGAGCCGGATGTCGACGAGGCCTTCGCCCGCGTGTTCGGTGACGTCGTCGGCTTCCAGGTCGCGCGCGCGCTGCGCCATGCCTTGGCCTTCACGCACAAATCCGCTTCCGCGCTCGCGCGCGACGGGGCCGACTATCTCGTCGAGGAACGCCGCGACCTGGTCGCCCGCGCCGAGATGGATCAGTTCCTCGATGAAGTCGATGAACTTCGCGAACGCGGCGACCGCCTCGCCGCTCGCGTGCAGCGCCTTGCAACGGCGAACCGCGCATGAGCACACCCTTGCGTCTGCTGCCGCGCGTGCTGCGCATCGCGGCCGTGCTCGTGCGCTATCGACTCGACGACGTGATCGACGACGCGCACCGCTTTCGCGCCTTGCGCTGGGCGCGGCTCGTCGTGCCGCGTGCGAAAGCGGAGATCGCCGCCTTGCCACGCGGCAAGCGGCTTGCGCTGGCCTTGACGGAACTGGGTCCGATCTTCGTCAAGTTCGGGCAGATCCTCTCCACCCGGCGCGACCTGCTGCCCGCCGACATCGCCGACGAATTGACCCAACTGCAGGACAGCGTCGCCCCGTTCGCCGGCAGCATCGCGCGCAGTGCGGTCGAACTGGCGCTCGGCGCACCGGTGACCGAACGCTACGCGCGTTTCGACGAGACTCCGCTCGCATCGGCATCGATCGCGCAGGTGCACGCGGCCGAACTGCCGGAAGGTCGCGAAGTCGTGGTCAAGGTGCTGCGTCCGGACATCCGCGAACGCATCGCCCGCGACATCGACCTGTTGCGCGCGCTCGGCGAGCTTGCCAACCGCGTGCATCCGAATGCGGACAAGATCCGCCCATTGGATGTCGTCGCCGAAATCGAGGCGACCCTGGTCAACGAGCTCGACCTGCAGCGCGAAGGCGCGAACGCGAGCCTGCTGCGGCGCAATTTCCTCGATTCCGATGACCTCTACGTGCCGGAGGTGATCTGGTCGCACACCACGGCGGGCGTGCTCACGCTCGAGCGCGTGCGAGGCATTCCCGTCGATGACCTTGCCGCTCTCGATGCCGCCGGCATCGATCGCGTCAAACTCGCCGAGAAGGGCGTGCAGTTGTTCTACACGCAGGTATTCCGCGACAACTTCTTCCACGCCGATGCGCACGCCGGCAACATCTGGGTGGATGCCACGCGCCGCGAGAATCCGCGCTTCATCGCGCTCGATTTCGGCATCATGGGTTCGCTCTCCGACGCGGATCAGTACTGGCTCGCGGAAAACTTCCTCGCGCTTTTCAACCAGGACTACAAGCGCATCGCCGAATTGCACCTGCAGGCGGGCTGGATGCCGGGCAACGTGCGCATGGACGATCTGGAGGGAGCGATCCGCGGCGTCTGCGAACCGTACTTCACGCGGCCGCTGAGCGAGATTTCGCTGGCCGCGGTGGTCGTCAAGCTGTTCCAGACCGCGCGCCGCTACGAACTCACCCTGCAGCCGCAATTGATCCTGCTGCAGAAAACCCTGCTCAACATCGAAGGCGTCGGCCGCCTGCTGCACCCGCGTATCGATATCTGGGCAACCGCGCGACCGGTGCTCGAGAAGATCTGGTGGAAACGGCGCGGGCCACGCGCGATGCTCAGGCAATTGCGCCGGCGCATTCCGGAATGGATGGCCGCCGCACCGGACATGCCGCAACTCGTGCACCGTTATCTCGAACAGGTCACCAGTGGCCAGCTCGATGTACGAATCCGCTCCGGTGAACTGCGCGAGCTCGAGCAGCGCTCGCGGCTTGGGCAACGTCTCGCCGTGATCCTCACGCTCGCCGGAACACTCGGCGTCGGCGCATTCCTGCTGCAGGTGTTCGATACGCAATCGGCGCGCATCGGGGGGGTGGGCGTACCCGCATTGGCTGCAGCCATCGGTGCGCTGGCCGCCTTCATCGGCGCCCTGCGCGCACGTTGAAACCACCGAAGCAAATCCCGCTCTCTCATCGCACAACGGACCCGGCATGATCCTCTACACCGACGAACATCTGGTCGTCGTCGACAAACCGGCCGGCGTGCCCGTGCACCGCAGCCGCCTCGTCAACTGCGACGAGGGCTATCTGATCGATGCCGTGCGCGAACTCGTGCCCGGTCCGCTGCATCTGATCCATCGGCTCGACCGCGCGACCAGCGGCGTGCTGTTGATCGGACGCAATTCCGAAGTCGCCGGCACGCTCGGCCGCCAGTTCATGGAGCGCGACGTCGAGAAGACCTATCTCGCGGTGTGTCGCGGCTGGCCCGAGGAAATCGGAGAAATCGACTATCCGCTGCCCGGCGTGCGCGAGAACAGCGATCGCAAGCCGGCGCTGACCCGTTGGAATCGCCTGCAGACGATCGAAGTGCCGATCGCGATCAACCGCTATCCGCAGCAGCGCTATGCCCTGGTCGAAGTGTCTCCGGAAACCGGACGCTATCGGCAGATCCGTCGCCATTTCGCGCACCTGCGTCATCCGCTGATCGGCGATACGAGCCATGGGCGCACCGAGCACAATCGCCTTTTCAAGCAGTACTACAGCACCCACCGTTTGCTCCTGCATGCGCGCCGTCTGACCTTTTCGCATCCGGTCGAAGGTCACCGCATGACGATCGAAGCGCCGCTCGATGCTGAATTCTCGGCCTTGCTCGAACGCTTTGAGTGGTCGCTCGATCCACAACCGGGAAATCCGCCGGCCATCGGATGACACAACTCCGATCAGCATGCGGCATGGCAGCAACATGATTGCCCGTGCATCGATAGAATGCAGGCATGCTTGAAATCGACAGCCACCTGCAGATCCCCGACGACGAGCTCGTCGAGCGCTTCGTGCGCTCGTCCGGGCCGGGCGGGCAGAACGTCAACAAGGTGGCGACCGCGGTGGACCTGCGTTTCGACGT
>JBEBXZ010000147.1:0-5641 GCA_040391335.1 Dokdonella fugitiva
CATTCAATTCCGGCAACACGAGGCCCACCGCAGCAGCGGCACCGGTCTTGGCCGGGATCTGCGAATGCGTGGCCGAACGCGCGCGGCGCAGGTCGGAGTGATAGACGTCGGTCAGCACCTGGTCGTTGGTGTAGGCATGGATCGTCGTCATCAGACCATGCACGATGCCGATCTTGTCGTGCAGCACCTTGGCCAGCGGTGCGAGGCAGTTGGTCGTGCACGATGCATTCGAGATGACCTGATGCGCGGCCGTCAGTTGGTCGTGGTTGACGCCGTAGACGAAGGTGCCGTCCACATCCTTGTCGCCCGGCGCCGAGATGATGACCTTCTTCGCGCCCGCGGCGATGTGCGCGCCGGCCTTGGCCTTGCTCGTGAAAAAGCCCGTGCATTCGAGCACCACGTCGACGCCGAGTTCGCCCCACGGAAGCTTCGACGGATCGCGTTCGGCGAACACCTTGATGCGATCGCCATTGACGATCAGATCGCCGCCGTCGACACCGACTTCGCCCGGGAAACGCCCGTGCGCCGTGTCGTACTGGGTCAGGTGCGCGTTCGTCGCGGCATCGCCGAGATCATTCACCGCGACGATCTGGATTTCGCCATTGCGCTTCGCCTCATACAGCGCGCGCAGGACATTGCGGCCAATACGACCATAGCCATTGATGGCGACCTTGACTGTCATCGGAACACTCCTGGAGAAGTGAAGCGGAAAAGGGGCGCTATTCTAACGGTCCCACCCACTTTGCGCACAGCACCAAAGACATGGAGCCATTTCCAGGGCATCGCCCGCCGCTGCGGCGACACGGGCGAAAGCGCTGGATTCACGGTTCCGATTGTGTAGAGTTCGCGGATGATCCCGCTCGTTCGCAGCTTCCACCATTCCGCGACATCGACCTGGACCCATGTCGTCGCCGACGCCGTGAACCTGCGTGCCGCGATCATCGATCCGGTGCTCGACTTCAACAGCGCATCAGGACGTCTTTCCACTGGAAGCGCGCGCTCCATCATCGACTATCTCGGCACAACCCGTCTCGTCGTCGACTGGATACTGGAAACGCACGCGCATGCCGACCACCTGACCGCCGCGGCATGGCTCAGGCGTACGCTGGCCGCCGCCGGCCACACTGCGCGGACGGGCATCGGCGCGCGCATCGTCGACGTGCAGGCGACATTCAAGCAATTGCTCGACCTCGAAGACACGTTCGTCGCCGATGGCCATCAGTTCGACTGCCTGTTCAACGACGGTGACACCTTCCGTATCGGCGAAATGGAAGTGCGTGTGCTCACGACACCGGGCCATACGCCCGACGGCATCAGTTATGTCATCGGTGACGCGGTGTTCATCGGCGACACGCTGTTCGCGCCACGTGGTGGCAGCGCACGTTGCGATTTTCCCGGCGCCGATGCGGCGACCCTCTATCGATCGATCCAGCGCCTCTATGCATTGCCCGATACGACGCGCGTCTTTCTCGCCCACGACTATCCACCGCCCGGTGAAGAACCGCTCGCGCAAACCAGCATCGGCGAGCAGAAATCCTTCAACACGCATCTGAGCGCCGACACCCGCGAGGACACCTATGTCGCGCTACGTACCGGGCGTGACGCCACGCTTTCCGCGCCCAACCTGCTCTGGCCCGCCCTGCAGGTGAACATCCGTGGCGGCGAATTGCCGCCCCCGACGGCAAGCGGTGCAATCTTCCTCAAGCTGCCCGTGCATTTGGACGAGCCTGGCGCGACGATGCGCTGAGCGCCCGGCCACCGGCGAGACGGCACTGCATGGAGCGGAAATCCCGATTTTCATCGTGGAGACCTCGCGCGATCTCCCCGCGTCCGTCATCCTTGCGGGCCCCGCACGGCGGGAATACGTCATCCGTCTCACGCAACAGATCCTTCCATGAAGAATTTCCTGCCTCGACTCGCCCTGCTCCTGCTGTGCCTGCCCACGCTCGCCTTCGGCTGGGGTGCGAACGGGCATCGCATGGTTGCCGAACTCGCCGAACAGCGCTTGTCGCCCAAGGCCGTCGCGCAGGCACGCCAGTTGCTCGCGGTCAGCGGCGATGCGCGGCTGTCGGATGTGGCGAGCTGGGCCGACGAGCTGCGCAACGACCCGCAGCAAGGCGAACTCGCCCGCGCGACGTCGAAAATGCATTACATCAATTACACAGACTCGACGTGTCGTTTCGACGCCAAACGCGATTGTCGCGATGGCCAATGCGTGGTCGCCGCCATCGACCACTACGCGGCGATCCTTGGTGATCGCAAACGCTCGAAAGACGAACGCGCGCAAGCGCTGCGCTTCGTCGTGCATTTCGTCGGCGATGCGCATCAGCCGCTGCACGCCGGGTACAGGAAGGATTCCGGCGGCAACAAGTACCAGGTGCAGCACAACGGCAAGGGCACGAACCTGCATGCAATCTGGGACACCCCGGTGCTCGCCAGCCGCAAGCTGGGCTTGAAGGAACATGCCGAGGCGCTGCGCCTCAAACCGTCGGACAAGGCCACAGGAAACCCGCAACTATGGGCTGCCGAATCCTGTCGCATCACGCGCGACAATGGCATCTATCCGCGCGGGCACAAGGTCGATCAACGCTATCTCGAATCGATGCGCCCGATTGCCGAACGGCGCATCCGGCAAGCCGCGATACGTCTGTCCACTTTGCTCAATCGCGAACTTGGCAACTGACCGCCAATGACCCGTCGATGCCGGAACGCACTCCGGCATCGGCGTTCGCGTCACTCAATGCCATCATCGGGATACTGTGGCGGATTGAGGCTGGCGTAGCTTGCCGATACCTGGGACGCCTCGGCCGCCCACGCCATGCACGCTGTAGCCAGTGCGGTGGCGAAGATCGTCGAAATGCCGATGGCACGCGTGAGGCCTCCTGGAACGGATTTCTGGAGCATGGCGATTCTCTCTTTGATGGGATGGCTGGACTGCCATGCGCAACCGACCGGCGGTCCAGGATCGGTCCGATGCGTTTCCGACATCGCGCACGTCGCTGACCGACGCGAGTCCGGAATTTCTACAACACTGGAAAGCCGCCGATGACCTGCAGGTCATGCGGCAATCCTGCGCTAGGGTTCGTTGATGAAAATGGTGTCGAGCGCGACCTCGCCACCGGGTGGATTCCACTCGGGGATTGATGAGTCATCGTTGTCGAACGTGATCGGCACGATCACGTTGGCCTCCATCTTTTGCCCATCACGTTCCGCGGGCTCGAACGTCCACGCGGCCACCGCGGCAATCGCGCTGCGACCATGCGGTCGGCCATTGCGGGCGCCAACGAATCGGGCATGACCTTCTCGCGCCTGATCCCGAGCGGCAGGCCGTTGCGGCCTACGCGAACATTGAGATAGACCGTGCCCTGGATCCTCGCCCCGCCGCCATCCGCTGGATAGACCGGCGGGCTGATTCGCGCATACCTCGGCATCGAATCCAGCACTGCAACCACTTCCGCATCTCCGCCGCCAGTCGTTGCTGTATCGATGCTGCGCGCCGATACGGCGGCGCCGACGGCACGCGCCGTCACATCGATTTTCCAGAGTTTCGCTGGTCGGTCCGCGCCATCTTTATCCTCTTCCATGGAGATCGATGCCGGCTTGCCGTCCTCGAAAAGGATTTCTGGAGTGCCAACGACCTTTTCGCCTTCGCGTATCACGCCCTTGGCCTCGATCGTGCCAGCGGGCAACGATCTGAACGCGATCTCGAGCACCTTCCTGCGCTCGCCTCGTCCCACCTCGACGCTCAGGATCTCCCCTGATGCGAGGATCGCGCGCTTGGCAGTTTCCTCACTCATCGATGCGCCCGAGAAACTCAGCTCGACCTCGATGCGCTGCATTGTCGCTGTCGGTTGCATCGCCCAGGCAACGAGACTCGCGGAAGCGGCCATGACGGCGAGGATCGCAATGCCGGTCCGACGTCGCGCAGGGGCGATTTCCACTTTCTGCAGCATCAACACACGTTCCTTGAGCGGATGTGTCGACCGCCACTGGCACCCGACCGGCAATGGCGTAGCCTGCAATCCGGCCTTTAGCATCGCGCTGGCGTAGGCGCGACGCGATTGCGGATTGGCGGCAACGACGAGCGCATCGCAGGCCAGTTCCTGATCCTGTCGGAAAACTACAACCGCTGCGTGAACGAGCGGATTGAACCAGAACAGACAGCGGAATCCGGCGACCAGTGCATTGAGCCAGTGATCTCCACGTGCGCGATGGATGCATTCGTGACTGATGATCAATTCACGTTCGACGCGGTCATATCGGGCATCGAAATCGGACGGAAGAACGATGCGTGCCGGGAACAGGCCGATCAGGGCCGGACTGGATGATGCATTCGCGGCGTAGTGGATTCCCGTATCGCGCTCAACGAGAGTGCCAAGTGCGGCGACGAACCGTCGTTGCTGGATGATCATCGTCGTTGCGAGCAGCATGCAGCCAGTTCCCCACGCGAGCAGCAGCCAGGGGCGCGGATCAATGGCTTGCACGATCGTGCCCGATTCGGCCCCGACCGCAGGCATCGGCAATGCCGCATCCGCACCGAGCACCAGGCTTTGCATCGAGCCGGCGTGTTCGGATGCTGGAAGCATCGCCGCAATCATCACGATCGGCACGATGCTCCAAAGCGGATAGGCAACGCGCGCGCCGAACCGGTTGAGGATCAGCCTTCGCATGCTCAGGACAAGCAGGATCGCGAAGCTCGATACGAGCGTGTTCCAGAGCAAGGCTTCCATCAGATCAGCCGCCATCTTCGATCTCCCCGATCAGGCGCTTGAGATCCGCGATGTCCTTTTTCGTCAGCTTCCTTTGCTCGGAAAAGTGCGCGACCAGCGGCGCGACGCGGCCATCGAACAATCGGTCGAGCAGCGAGGTGCTGGCCGCATGCACATAGTCGCTGCGCTGCACGAGCGGCCGGTAGAGATAGCGGCGCCCATCGCGTTCGGCGGCGATCGCCTTTTTCGTGAGCAGGCGGTTGAGCAGGGTCTTCACCGTGGCTTCCTGCCAGCCTTGCGCCTCGGCCGTGGCGGCGACGATATCCTCGGCGGCCAGCGGCGAGCGCTCCCACAGCGTATCCATCACGATACTTTCCGCGTCACTGATCTGCATATTCGTTTACATCCGTAATCGACAACTAACGATTACACGCGTAAACAATAACGTCAAGTGCCTGCGTCTTGCGCTGTCATTGGCGCCACGCAGGAGACGCGCGACCCAGCGAACGATTCCGATCCGGGGACATTCCACAAAAACGCTCGACGTGGATGTCGCCGACATCCGGCGACGTTCACGTCGAGCGAGGAAAATTCAGCGCTCGACGAAGGCGCGTTCGATCACATAGTCGCCGGGCGTGCCGATGCGTGGCGAGACTTCGAAGCCGCGACGATCCAGCAGTTCCGAAATCGAGGCGAGCATGGCCGGGCCGCCGCAGATCATTGCGCGATCGTTCGCTGGATCGAGCGCAGGCAAACCGATATCCGCGCACAGCTTGCCGCTGTCGAGCAACTCGTCGAGGCGCCCTTCGTTGCGGAATGCCTCGCGCGTGACGGTCGGGTAGTAGATGAATTTCTCGCGCACGGCTTCGCCGAAGTATTCGTGGTTCGGCAGTTCGTGCTCGAAGTAGTCGCGATAGGCGAGATCCTCGACC
>JBEBXZ010000148.1:0-5629 GCA_040391335.1 Dokdonella fugitiva
TGGAGGAGGGGCTCTTCCGCGGTTTCCTGCTTGGTCTGCTGTTGCAGGCGCTCGATCGTGCGTGCGAGGAAATGATCGGTGTAGAGCGTCGCATTGTCGTAGCTGTTGACGACCTGCCCGATCGTGCAACTGCCGAGTTCCGCCGTGTCGCAGGTCGGCGTGAAGCGCCGGAGATCCGGCGGATAGCGCAGGTAGTAGCTCGGTCCGTGATTGCCGAGCTGATGCAGCACGACGACCATGTCGCCCGGTGTCGCCTCGATTTTCTGATCGAGTCCGCCGAGCAGGATCTCGTCGAGGCACAGCCCATCCTTGCACAAGGCCGGGTCCGTCGAGTCATTGAGCTGTTCGAAGGCGAGGCCCTGGCAAACGCCCTTGCAGCCGGTCTGGTTGTCGCGCCAGAGCGTCTTCACGCCTGCGTGTTCCAGCACATGCAGCAATGATTCCTCGCCGCGGATGCGGCGCTCGTCGTAATCACGACGCCCGATCATCGAGAACATGCACGGCACGGACACTTCGGTATTGCTGCCGCAGGCACTCACATCGGGAAAATTGACGACATCGAGCGCGGCCAGTCCAGGCGTGGTCTGTCGCGCATAGCCATTCAAGCCCCAGTTCGCGGCACGCACGGTTTCGCCGACCACTATGACCAGCAGGCGCGGCTTCGCGTTCGTTCTGGCCGTGATCATGGCATCGGTGCCGACTGGTTTGCGGACGCGGTTGCGCTCCCTGGCGTCGGCGAACAGCACGCTGCGTGTCGAGGCGATGAAATTTCCCGGCGTCACCAGAAAGCGGGCTTCGGGCTCGTTGCGCCAGAACGCGGCAAGTGGCGAGTAGTTGATCCACACCGCGGCCACCGCGACGCAGATTCCGGCGACCAGGCAAAGGCCGCGCATGAGAATCGCCTGCGGCCAGGAGCGACGCTTGATGCGCGTACGCCACAACAGGAGCATCGGAATGGCGGCGTATGACACGAGTGCGGCGAACATGCCGGGTGTCATCAGTTCACGGGCTTCCTTCGGCTCGGTATGCAGCACGTTGCGCACCATCGTGCTGTCGAGAAACACCGAATACGCGCCCATGTAGTAGACCGCCAGCGCCGTCGCCAGCAGCAGAACGGAAAGAACGGGCTTGAAGGTCAGTCGCGTCGCGACGAGGCAGAGAAGTACAAAGTGTACGGCGGTGACCGAAACGAAGCACAGGCCGAGGACTGGTCCATTCGATAGCTGGTCGAGCGGATGTGCGGCGACCACCGCGCGCCAGAACGGGGCGTTGCAGAACAGCGAGAAATAGAGGCTGGCGAGCAGGGCGATGGTTTCCGTGCCGAGCGCCGGACGCCATTGCCGGATTTCTGCGAATACATGGGAATACCTGCCCGTCGTCGCAGTATCCACATGCCCAAGGGAAATCGCGTTCATTGCACAGCTTCGCCATCTAAGGGCCGGCGCCGTCGGCGCGGGACCCGGGATCCGGATCCGACGGCGCCGTTGCCCAACCGCTGCCGCGGGCGCCGCGCCCTGGCCGCGCACGCGCGACCGTCGGGCACTTTGTACGCGCGCGGTCATCGAACATTTGTCGAACCCGAAAAGCTGCGGTTCAGCGACCGAGCAGGGTTTCGTAGCTGTATTTGCGCAGCACGGTCAGGTTGATCGCCGCGATGTCGCCGTGCTTGCAGTTGATCAGGACGGACGATTCCTCCGGCACGATCACCGAAGGCAGTTGCAGCAACGAAGTCTGCATGCCCTGGTACCAGTTCGAGCCGAGGCCGATGCTGGTCTGTCCGGCGGGGATCGCATCCCAGTCGGCGGGCAGATCCCCGGCGTTCCAGATCGTGCGCTTCTGCCAGATCGCTTCGGGCACCTCGATGCGCACGAGGTATTTGTTCAGCGGCAGCGCCTTGGTCGTGATGTGCGCGCTGGTCTCGAGCACGGCCATCGCGATCGTCGGTGCGCAATAGAGAACGTATTCGCCGGCATCGTTCCAGCGCCCGGGATTGAGCGCCGCACCGGTGCCGGTCTTGTCGCAGGCGTCGAAGCTTTTGCCGGTGGTCGCGATCCGGTAGAGGATCACTGATACGCGCCACTGAAATTGGCGCCGAGCGCGCGCGTCACCGCGTTGCGCCCGGTCGGTGAACTCATGTAACTGGCTGGCCGCGCGCCGCCGAGCGCCGGGTTCGGTTCCCGCAACCATTGGCCAAGCCACTTCGCGCTGTCGAACTGCTGCATCCGCCGCGCGTCGCCCGTATTTTCCAACTGGCGCTGCAGATAGAGCAGGAGATCCGCATAGCCAACCACCGCATGACCGGCGGCACCGTCGATCACCGCCTTCTCTTCGCTGATGCGCCGGTGGTACGCCGACTTGCTCATGTTGAGGAAGGCATGCACCTCGGCTTCCTGGAAGGCCATGTGCTTGAAGAGGTCGCGCGCCATGAGCGCCGGTACGCCGGCATTCTCGAGACTGACGCGATCAGCCACCGAAGCGGCCGCCAGCAAGCTGACCAGGGGGATCGAGAAATGCTTGCCGAGCGTCGCGAACTTGATGCCCTGGGCCGGTTTCGGCGCGGCGAGCTTGATCCGCGAACGCGTCCGGGTGACCGATTTTGCGGCGACTTTCCTGGGGGAATTGGCGGTGCTGGGCATGATGATCTCTGTCCCGAAATGGGATTGATGATATCCCACTCCGGGAATTCTTGTCAGCCGCGCTGTTCAGGAACGGGCTTTCTGGCAGTACGTTCCGGTTGCCGGGCGTGCGGTGGCAACGGGGGGATGGTGGATGGATCTGGTGCGCGCGCGCGTCGCGTCAATGCCGGCTGGCCGCCGACGGGGCCTGCGTACTCTCAAGAAATGCCTCCAGCAGCGCGCCCTGGTATTTCTCCCGATGCACGAGCAGCGAAAGCTTGCGCTGCAGATCAAGGAACGGCGTCCTCAGTGCCCTGAGGCGGCCGGCCGCGATCGCATTGGCGACCGCCACCGCAGGCAGGCAGGAAATGCCGAGCCCAGCAATCACGATCTGCTTGATTGCCTCCGTCTGGTCGAGTTCAAAGGCGATCTGCCCCGGTGGCAACTGGGCGAGCGCGCGTTCCGTCGTCGCACGCATGGCGGAACCGGGCTCGCGCAACACCCAGCGAGCACCCGCGAAATCGGCCGGCGCCAGGCGGCGCTTGCGAGCGAGCGGATGATCGACCGGCACGCAAACCACGAGCTGGTCGTCGCGCCAGTGCCGCACATCGAGCAGCGGATGCGTGACAGGCCCCTCGACGCAGCCGACATCGAGGCGGTGATCGAGCAGCCCGGCCGCGATCATCGCGGTATTCGTCACGCTCAGGCGGATCGATACCTGCGGATGCGCGCGCACAAACGGACCCACCAGTTCTCCACCGCGATAGCTGCCCACGGTGTTGCTGGCGCCGACGCGCAGTTCGCCGCGCAGCAACGCGCCGACACGGCTGCCACGACGACCGAAATCCGCATGGCGTTCGAGCAATTCCTGCGCGAGCGGCAGCAGTTCGCGGCCACGCGCGTTGAGGTGCAAGCGTCCGCGCTCGCGCGTGAACAGGGGTGCATCGAGCTGACGCTCCATCTCGGCGAGCGCCATGCTCGCCGCAGGCTGGGTCATGTGCAGGTGTTCCGCCGCAGGCCGCACGCCACCGCGCAAGGCGACGTTCACGAAAACTTCGAGTTGGCGGGGGCTGATGTTGATCATCAATCCATCTTATACCTTCGATCAGGCAATCAAAGTAGCCCTTATTGATGGGCAGGACGACAATGCGCGCCTCGCAGGAGTCCTTGTCATGAGCGCGTCGTCGATTGCCATACCCACCAGTCACTGGCCGCATCGTCTGCCGGGACTCGCGCTGGCGGCAGCAATCGGACTCGTCGCGCTGGTGCTCGGACGCCTTGCGCCGCTGATCGGTGGTCCGGTCATCGCGATCGTGCTCGGCATGATCCTGAGCACGCGTGGCGTGACGCGGCCGGTGCATCGCCCCGGTCTCGCGTTTGCGAGCCGTCAGGTGCTGCAGGGTTCGATCGTCGCGCTCGGCTTCGGGCTCAGCCTCGGGCAACTGGCGAAAGTGGGCCTCGCATCGCTCCCGGTCATGCTCGTGACGCTCGGTGTCGCCGGCACCAGCGCATGGCTGCTCGGACGCTGGCTCGGCGTACCGGACAAACTGAAGGTGCTGGTCGGCGTGGGTACCGCGATCTGCGGAGGCTCGGCGATTGCCGCCGTCACGCCGATCCTCAAACCCGAGGATCACGATGTCGCGCTCGCGATGTCGACGATCTTCCTGTTCAACATCGTCGGCGTGTTGGCATTTCCGGTGCTGGGTCACTGGATGCAATTGTCCGATCCGGATTTCGGCCTGTGGGCGGGCACGGCGATCAACGACACCGCGGCGGTCGTCGCGGCCGCCTACAGCTACAGCCAGGCAGCCGGCGAATACGCCACGGTCGTCAAGCTGACGCGGGCGACGATGATCATCCCGGTCTGCCTGGTCCTCGCGATTGTCGTTGCTGCAAAGGCGCGCCGCTCGACCGGACACACCGGCGCCAACGCGACCAATCTGGCTGCCGTGTTTCCGTGGTTCATCCTGTGGTTCGTCGTTGCCGCCGGCTTGCGCAGCGCCGGTCTGGTGCCTGAAGGCCTGCTGCCCATCATCAAGGTGGCCGCCGAATTCTTCATCCTCGTCGCACTCAGTGCGATTGGCCTGTCCGCCAACCTGCGGCGCATCGTGGAGACGGGTGCCAGGCCGATATTGCTTGGACTTGGCGTGTGGTTCTCCGTCGCCGCCAGCAGCCTGCTCGTGCAGTGGTGCACCAGGCATCTCTGAGCCAGGTTTCATTCGCCCGTCGCCCGTGACGGGACCTGTCCGGATCGCCCGGCACTGCTTGATGCACGAAGGCTCTTGATGAGGCGCGCTTGACCGCGATCGGGTCACGCCTGAGCATCGGCGATGAACCTCCGGCCAACTGACGAGGTCTTCATCCGACCATGTCCAGGCGAGCACGTATGCGGAAGTTCCTGTCGTTGATTCTCATCTTTCCTTTGTTGTGCTCGGCTGGGGAAGGCACGCCAGAGCAAGCGGTGGCCGGGTTGTGGTCGGCCCTGTCCAGCGACGCCGGCGAGAGTGCCGATTCGGCTTCGCTCCACCGCATCTTTCACGAGAACGCCGTGATCTTTGGCGGTCACTACAAGGACGGAACGCCGCAACTGCAGCGCTCGAGCGCAGAAGAATTCCTCAAGCGCTACGAGCGCGTGCGGGACACCGGATTTCACGAGTGCGAGGTGTCGCGCGTCGTACACCGCTACGATCACTTCGCGGTCGCCTACAGCGTCGTCGAATCACGAACCGACAAGGCCGCGAAAGCCGCCGATTTCGTCGGCGTCAACAGCATCCAGTTGTACAAGGTCGGCACGCAATGGAAGATTCTTTCCTTGTACTACCACGTGGAAAAGGAAGGTTTTCCGGTTCCATTGGGGACTGGCGTGTCGGGGCGGTGCATGTCGTAGAGGTCCGGGGGATTCCTCGGTCTGCTTTCGGATCGATGGCAGAACGGGATGGTACGGAGCGCATCTCGGTGGCCGATGGCGCTCACTCTCGCTCTTGTCATCGAGCAGCCCCGACTCTCAGCTCCGA
>JBEBXZ010000149.1:0-5593 GCA_040391335.1 Dokdonella fugitiva
GATCGACAGCACAAGCAGTGGAAAGCCCATCACCGCCGCGGCGAGCACGGCGCCGGTCCAGCGGAACGCGAAGACGATGCCGAGCGCAGCCAAGGGTTCGCCGATCGCGCCATTGCGCCCGAACATCACGAGCAGGGCGTAGCCGGTGACCACGGGCGGCAGGGTCAACGGCAGGAACAGCAGCGCTTCGACGAGCAGGCGCCCCGGAAAGCGCTTGCGCGACAGCAGCCACGCCAGGCCGAGTGCGAACGGCAATGAAGCGACGACGCTGAGCCCGGCCACGCGCAGGCTCAGGCCGAGCGCCTGCCATTCGTCGGGCGTCAGAACCTCGCTCATCGCGGCGGCGCGTCGAAGCCGTAGCGCTCGAACACGGTGCGTGCGGATGCGCCTTGCAGCAGGTCGAGCACGCGGCGTGCGTTCGCCTCGTCCGCGCCCTTCAGCACGGCGACCGGATAGACGATCGGCGCGTGGCTCGATGCCGGAAACGTGTCGACCACGCGCACGGCCGGTTCCGACGCCGCATCGGATCGATAGACGATGCCGAGCGGAACTTCCCTGCGCGCAACGAAGTTGAGCGCGGCACGCACGTTGTCGGCCGAGACCGTGCGTGACTCGATTGTCGCCCACACCGCCATTGATTCGAGTGCGGCCTTCGCGTACTTGCCGGCCGGCACGCTGTTCGGCTCGCCGATCGCGAGGCGTCCGTCCTTTCCGAGTGCTGTGGCGAGATCGAATCCGGCAGCTATCGCGAGCGTGATCGTGCTGTCCGATGGAGAGACCAGCACGAGCGCATTGCCGAGCAGGTTTGCGCGTGTTCCAGGAACAACCAGGTCACGTGCAGCCACGTAATCCATCCAGTCCTGGTCGGCCGATATGAACAGCGCTGCCGGAGCGCCGTGCTCGATCTGCCGCGCGAGTTGGGATGATGCCGCATAGCTCGCCTTGATGCCGCCGATCGCCTTCGCCTCGGGCGTGGCGATGATCGCGTCGAGCGCGGGCTTGAGGCTCGCGGCGGCGAAAACGAGCGTCTCGGCGGCTCGTGCCGGGAGGTTCGCAGCGACCAGCAGCAGGAGCGCGCATACGGTGCGGCGGAAACGTTTCGGGTTCGAAAGTGAAGTCATCGGGATTTCCACTCTGGCAGGGGAGAGTCGTTATGATCGCTGCCCCACAAGACGCGGAGCGTGGCATGGCGAGGGCGGATTCGAAAGGTGCATTGCGCCTGCGCATCATGCACGGCCGGCATGTGGCGATGGGGCCGGGCAAGGCCGATCTGCTCGAAGGCATCCGCGACACCGGATCCATATCGGCCGCGGGCCGGCGCATGAAGATGAGCTACAAGCGCGCCTGGCAACTTGTGGAGGAAATGAACCTTTGTTTCCGCGGCCCCGTGGTTGATGCGAGCAAGGGCGGCAGTGGCGGTGGTGGCGCGCAGTTGACGGCGCTCGGCGAGGACCTGCTCGCACGCTTCCGTCGTATCGAGATCGCGAGCGAGCTGGCCGCGCACGAGGACATCGTCGCGCTCAGGAGACGCATGCGCGCGAGCGCGCCGGAGTGATCGCGCCGCATCGGCGGTTCGGCGTTGTGCGTTTAGGGAAGGGATCGGTCGCATCGATCGGATGATAGATGGCCTGTAGGTCGGCTGGCATTGTGGCATGCCCATCGATATAGTCATATGGAAATAACGAATGCCGCGCGATGCGCCAGCCGCCTTTCCGATGGGAGCAATCGATGAGATCCATGAGCGGCGCAGTCCTCGCGCTGATGACACCCTTGTGCTGCGCGCACGCCGCCGGCACCGCGCCGGCGGCCAACGCGGAGAAAACCTTTTCGCTCGGTGTCGTCGAGGTGATCGGCGAGGCGCTGGCGAAGCCCACGCCCGGAGTGGAAGCGATCACGGCCGACGACATGGCACGCCAGGATCGTCGTGATGTCGCCGAGGCGCTCAACCTGCTGCCCGGCGTGACACTGCAGAACATCGGCCAGCGCCGCGAACGCATGATCTGGATCCGCGGCTTCAACAGCCGCCAGGTGCCGATCTACATCGACGGCGTGCCGGTCTACGTGCCGTACGACGGCAACATCGATCTAGCGCGCTTCGGTGTCGACACGCTCTCGCAGATCCTCGTCACCAAGGGGCTGACCTCGGTGCTGTACGGGCCGAACGCACTCGGTGGCAGCGTCAACCTGGTCAGCCGCCGCCCGGCGGCGCCGCTCGAGGCCTCGGCCTATGCCGGCGTCGACTTCGATCGCGAGGGCGGCCGCGAGAGCGTGCGCAGCGGTGCGCGCATCGCGACCAACCAGGGCAACTGGTACGCGCAGGCGACGGCTTCGATGAGCGATGCCGACTATTTCCGCTTGCCGTCGGACTTCCATGCGAACGTGAACGAGGACGGTGGCCGTCGCGACAATTCGGCGAGCAGCGACCGCCTGTTCACGGCCAAGATCGGCTGGACGCCGAACGCGACCGACGAATACAGCTTCAACTACTACCGGCAGGACGGCGAGAAGCACGATCCGCCGTATGCCGGCGCCGCGTCGGGCGTCAGCGCGCGATTCTGGCGCTGGCCGGACTGGGACAAGGAAAGCCTGTATTTCATTTCGCGCACCGCGCTCGGCAGCGATACCGCCCTGCGCCTGCGCGTTTACTACGACAGCTTCTACAACGAGCTCGAGTCCTACGACAACGCGAGTTACACGACGCAGACGCGACCGTACGCTTTCAGCAGCGTGTATGACGACTTCACAACGGGCGCGAGCGCCGAGCTCGAACAGCGCTGGTCGCCCGCGCAGACGACGCGCTTCGCGTTGCACCACAAACGCGATGTGCATCGCGAAGTGTCGGCCCTCGGTGCGCCGCAGCAGCATTTCATCGACAAGACGACCTCGTTCGCGATCGAACACGAATGGAAGCCGGACGATGCCTGGACGATCACGCCCGGAGTCGCGTGGAACCGCCTCGAGGGCGTGCAGGCCGACAACCTCGCCGATGGCGTGATCCTGCCGTTCGAGGTCGAGACCAACGACGCCTCCAATGCGCAACTGGCGATCGGCTATGCGATCGATGCCTCGAATCGCCTGTTCGCCGGAGCGAGCCGCAAGACGCGTTTCCCGACGCTCAAGGACCGCTACTCCTACCGCATGGGATCGGCCCTGCCGAATCCCGATCTCGAGGCCGAGCGCAGCACGAATCTCGAGATCGGCTACGAGGGATCGGCCGGCATCTGGGGCTACCGTGCGGCCTTGTTCCAGAGCCGCCTGACCGATGCGATCGACAGCATCACGCTGGCCCCGACCGAATGCGCGGCGCCACCGTGCTCGCAGTTGCAGAACATCGGCGTGCAACGCAATCGCGGTGTCGAGCTGTCTGCCGACGTCGCGCCCGGCGAGCGCCTGCGTGTCGCGGCGAGCTTCACCGTGCTCGATCGCGACAACCTCTCGCGCCCCGACGTCACGCCGACCGACACGCCGCGCCGGAAGGCGTTCGCGACGGCGACCTGGGATTTCGCGGCGGACTGGTCGCTGATCGGCGGCATCAACTCCGAGAGCCGCCGCTACAGCAGCACGAACGCGGCGCGCTTCGCGCCGGGATTCACGTTGTACGACGCGCGCGTGCGCTGGCAGGCCAACGAACACGTCGGCATGTCGCTCGGCGTGCGCAACCTGACCGACAAACGCTACATGTACGAGGAAGGTTATCCCGAGCCCGGCCGCACCTATGCGTTCCAGGTCGATTACCGCTATTGAGCCGCGAGGACATGCCATGACTGCTTGCGCACGCAAGACCCGCCCGACCCCGTATTCAAATAATCCACGCCCGCGCTGGAGCGTGCTTGTGCGTCCTCTCGCCCTCGGCATGCTGCTGCTCGCCGCGCCGATGGCCGCGCGCGCCCAGGATGGCCATGTGCATGCCAAAGCCGTGGCGAACACGATGAAGACGATCGAGATCGGCGGCGAGGTGACGCGACCGCTCACGCTCGATGCCGAAGCGCTTGCACGCATGCCGCGCAAGACGGTCAAGGCCAGTGCGCATGGTGTCGAGGGAGAATGGGGCGGCGTGGCGCTGATCGACGTGCTGCGGGCCGCAGGCGCACCGATCGATGCGGCCTTGCGCGGCAGGAACCTGTCGCTCTATGTGCGGGTCAGTGCGGCCGATGGCTATCGCGCGGTCTATTCGCTGGCCGAGCTCGACCCGGGCTTCCGCGATGACGGCGTGCTGCTCGTCGATGCACGCGACGGCAAACCGCTGACTGCCGAGGAAGGACCGTTCCGCCTCGTCGCGCCGGCCGAGAAGCGGCCCGGTCGCTGGGTTCGTCAGTTGACGAAGATCGAGGTGCTTCGCGCGCCGGATTGACTCGTAGCGCGGCTGGCGACGGCATCGGACAGCCTGGTGGCCGTCCGATGCCGCGTGGCACCGCGTTGCTGCAGTCAGTCCAGAAGGCTTCCGTATCGAGCTGGGAACGCTTCGAACGGAGTGGCAGGGACGTTTCATCCGTGCACGATGACGTGGCGTGCCACGTCATCGCCGACCGTCGCGATAGACGCCGCGGCGTGCTGAATTCCGTGCCGCCGCTGCTCCGGCTATTGCTCGGTATTCGCCTTGAGGTTGAGGAATGGCACGGCGCCAGCCGGAACCATCGTGGTCGGCAGGATGCCGTTCCACTTTTCGGCCTGGGTCAGCGCCACGAGGCCGGCATTCTGCTTGAGCGCTTCTCCGCGTGCCTTGATCGCATCGGCCTCGGCGATGCCGCGCACGCGAATCGCCTCGGCTTCGGCCTGTGCCTGCGCGAGCGCTGAATCGGCGCGCGCCTTGGCTTGGGTGACGGTGATCTCGGCGTTGATGCGCTCGGTTTCGAGGTTCTGGCGCTTGGTCTGGATTTCGACCTCGGCCATCCGAGAACGTGACTTCCTCGATCTGCACGCTGTCGATCATGACCGGGCCGACGATCGTCCTCTTCAGGCCTTCGTTGATGTCGACGCCGAACTTGGTGCGGTCCTGGATGGCCGAGATCGCGGTGTAGCGGCCGAACACGTTCTTGACCTCGTCAGGTACCTTTCGGCTGATCAGGCGATCGACCATTTTTTCGATTGTTCCGTACTGCGAATAGAGCTCCTCGACGCGCGCTTCGGGCACGCGGAAGCTGACCGAGATACGCACCGAGGCGGGCTGCTGGTCCTTGCTGTAGGACTCCAGCTTGTCGTAGACGATAGACTGGTTCTGCACCGAGATATGTCGAACGGTATCGACGAACGGCACATTGAAATTGAGGCCGGGTTCGGCGATACCGACGATCGCGCCGTAACGCAGTTTCACGCCGCGCTCGCCCTGGTCGACGGTGTACCAACTGCCGAAGACAACCGACAGCAGGAGCAGTGCGACAATGCCGGCGACGATGCCGACGGAAACGAGACGGTTGGATTTTCCGAGCTGCGAAGCAGGACGATTCATGCATTTTCCTCGGTGAAAAACGGTGCGCGTCATGCGCCTGGATGCGTACGCCGAGCGCTTCGCCGACGCCGGGTTCGCGGTCCTGGTGATCGACTACCGCGGCTTCGGCGACAGCGACGGCCAACCCCGCAACGTCCTCAGCGTCCC
>JBEBXZ010000150.1:0-5585 GCA_040391335.1 Dokdonella fugitiva
GCAATGCGAGGGGCACGCACGGCCAGGAACGGATACCGGCATCGGGTTGGCTGAAATTGCGCGAGTCGGTAACAAGGATGCGAAAGCGGGGGTTCTGGAATGCCGAGGGCGGCTCATCCCGCTGGCGGATTGAATCGCTGTAGTCTCCTCGTCCCGACCACGATCCGCACCGGTTGCGTTTATTCAGGTGAGGGATGTCGAGCCCATGAGGAACCCGCATGATCACCGTGCATCATCTGAACAATTCACGCTCGCAGCGCGTGCTCTGGCTGCTGGAAGAGCTCGGAGTCGACTACGAGATCGTCCGCTACCAGCGCGATCCGAAAACGATGCTGGCGCCACCTGAGCTGCGCAGGATCCATCCTCTCGGCAAATCGCCGGTGATCACCGAAGGTTCGCTGACGATCGCCGAATCGGGGGCGATCATCGAATACCTCGTCGATCGTCACGATGCGCAGCACGCGCTTGCCCCGTCGCCTGGCACACCCGATCGCCTGCGCTACATGTACTGGCTGCACTACGCCGAGGGATCGGCGATGCCGCCCTTGCTGATGCGCCTGGTCTTCACGCGCATTCCGAAATCGCCGATGCCGTTCTTCGTGCGCCCGATCGCGCGCGGTCTGTGCGAAACGGTCTTGAAGACCTTCATCGATCCGCAGCTCGCGCGGCACCTGGATTACCTCGAAGCAGAACTCACCGGGCGTGAATGGTTTGCCGGTGCACGGTTCAGCGCAGCGGACATCCAGATGAGTTTTCCGGTCGAGGCATTCGCTGCCCGTGGCGGGCTCGACGCGAGCAAGCCGCTGCTTTTCAGCTGGCTGCAACGCATCCACGCGCGACCCGCGTACCAGCGTGCGCTGCTGCGCGGCGGACCGTACGACCTGCTGAGTTGATGCACATGCATCCGGTGCGCGATGCGCCGCGATTCGCTACCGCACAGTGATCGCGATGCCCCTGCTGCTGGCGCGCTCGCTGCGGCAGTCGCGCCCGCCCATGTCGAAATCGCGACATATCTGCGGGCGCAGGCTGTAGATCGAGCAGCACATCGCGTCGCGATCAAGCGCCGCACACCAGCCGTCATCGAGCCGGCGCATCACTTCCATGCCGAGTTCGTCATGGTCGATCCAGTATTCCGGCGTCGGATCGTCGGGCATGACCAGCACGGTCAGCCGGCAACAGATCGCTTCGCAACGATTGCACTGGATCGACGGGTCAATCGCGTCGTCGTCGGGGAAGGGAACTGCGGACATGCGTGAAATAGGATTCAGCTGGAGGAGGGCGCCTTGCTTGCATGCCATGCGGCGAGGACTTCCGCCTCGCGTTCGGCGCTGAGGCCTGCGCCAAGCTTGGCCTGGCGCTCGGCAGGCAATTTGTGGAACCACTCTAGCGTATCGAGCGTCGTCGTGGCGAGCGGGCGGAACGTCAGGCCTGCAGCAACGGCGCGTGCAATGCTGCGCTGGCCGAATCCGGCGGTGTCACCGGATGCCGGAAGCCAGGCCGGCATGTCGCTCCATGGCGTGACCTTCTGCGCCGCGAGGAAATCCGCCGGAATCCAGTTCAGGTTGGCGCCCGCGCTGTTGGTGGCGCGGATGCCATGCAGCATCGCGGCCATGCTCATGCGGTAATCCGGACCGGTCGCATTGAACGTGCCGAAGGTGCGTGTTTCGACCATGCGGATGATCCATTCCGCAAGATCGCGCGCATCGATGACCTGCACTGGATCATGGCCGTCACCGGGTGCGACCACCTCGCCACCGCGCGCGAGGCGGATCGGCCAGTAACTGAAACGATCGGTTTCATCGCCCGGGCCGACGATCAAACCGGGGCGCACGATCGTGGTGATGCCGGGGAAGCGCTTTTCGGCTTCCTGCTCGCAAGCGGCCTTGAGTCCGCCGTACAGGCCCATGTTCGCGCGCAGCGTGGTGCGCGTTTCCTGCATGACATCCTTGCCGGTGTACTTCTCGAGCGCAGTGTCTTCCAGCGCATTCGGCGTGCTGTTGTCGGCGTAGACCGAAATCGACGAGATGTAGACGTACTGCCTGACCTTGCCCTTGAGCATCCTGCCGGCATCGCGCACCCAGAACGGCACGCTGGTCGGGTTATCGATGCAGACATCCCATTCGCGCCCTTTCAACGCATCGAGCATGCCCTTGTCGCGATCGCCGGTCAGGTGTTCGACACCATCGGGCAGGTCGGCCTGTCGGTTTCCGCGATTGAAAACGGTGACCTTGTGTCCGCGCGCGACGGCATAGCGCACCTCGTGCGGGCCGATGAAGCCGGTGCCGCCGAGGATGAGGATGCGCAGCGGTTTCCCGGCGCTTTCCGCGCCGGAAGCGGCGAGCGCCGATTTGCCGGCGACGCCGATCGCAGCAGCGAGGGCCCCGAGCTTGATAAGATTGCGACGGCTGATCGACATGGCAGTGCTCCCTGGTCGGCATTCTGTGGTGCCGGATAAGCGAAAAGACGCAGCCGACACCCGAAACAGGGTGCGACTCTCCGGCGCCAGACTGGCGTGCGTGCGGCGTCGTCCACAGTGCCATCAGTCCTGTTCTTCGAAACGCTCAGGCAATGCCCCGCGCGGCGATTCGCCATCCTCGTGGCGCACCGCCGCAAGGCGTCTTCCGCGTCGAGCGTCCTGCTGCATCTCTTCATCTTCCGGCTGGCAAATCCATGGCATTGATTGAACTCCGCAATCTCGACTACAGCGTCGGCGGCCCCCTGCTGCTCGACGGCGTCGAGTTCATGCTTGAACCACGCGAACGCGTCTGCGTGGTCGGGCGCAATGGTGCGGGCAAATCGACCCTGCTCAAGCTGCTCGCTGGCGAATTGAAGCCGGATGACGGCGAGGTGCGCGTGACGCCGGGCGTGATCGTCGCGCGTCTGGCGCAGGAGGTGCCGCAAGGCACCGGAGGCACCATCTATGACGTCGTTGCCGCGGCGCTGGGCGATACCGGACTGCTGATTGCCGAGTTCCACCGGCTCAGCCACCATCTTTCCGACGACAGCGACATGCGCGCCTTGTCGGCGGTGCAGGCGCGTATCGAAGCGGCCAACGGCTGGGATCTCGACCGCCGCGTGAGCCAGGTGCTGACGCGACTTGAGTTGCCCGAGGATGCCGAGTTCGCCGCACAGTCAGGTGGCATGAAGCGTCGCGTGCTGCTGGCCCGCGCACTGGTGCTCGATCCCGATGTGCTGCTGCTCGACGAGCCGACCAACCATCTCGATATCGAGGCGATTGCCTGGCTCGAGGATTTCCTGCGCAATTTTTCCGGCAGCGTCATTTTCATCACGCATGACCGCCGCTTCGTGCGTGCGCTGGCGACGCGCATCATCGAGATCGATCGTGGCGCGCTGACCAGTTGGCCGGGCGACTACGAGAACTACCTGCGCAGGCGCGAGGAACGCCTGCATGCGGAAGCGCAGGCAAGCGCCCTGTTCGACAAGAAGCTCGCGCAGGAGGAAGTGTGGATCCGCCAGGGCATCAAGGCGCGCCGCACACGCGATGAAGGGCGCGTGCGACGTCTTGAAGCCATGCGTCGCGACCGCGCCGAGCGCCGCGAGTTGACCGGCAACGTGCGCATGCAGGTCGCGACCGCGCAGAACTCCGGGCGCAAGGTGATCGAGGCGAAGGGGATCAGCTACGGCATTCCCGGGCGCAAGCTCATCGGCGATTTCTCGACCACGATCATGCGCGGCGACCGCATCGGCTTCATCGGTCCGAATGGTTCCGGCAAGACCACGCTGCTGCGCCTGTTGCTCGGCGAGCTCACGCCAGAGGCCGGCGAGGTAGTGATCGGCACGCAACTGGAGATCGCCTATTTCGACCAGCATCGCGCGCAGTTGCGTGAGGACCTGAATGCGCTCGACAACGTTGCCGATGGTCGCGAATTCATCGAGATCAACGGCGGACGCAAGCATGCGATCGGCTATCTGCAGGACTTCCTGTTTACGCCGGAGCGTGCGCGTGCACCGATCTCGGCCCTGTCCGGGGGCGAGCGCAACCGCCTGCTGCTGGCGCGCCTGTTCGCCAAGCCATCCAATCTGCTGGTCATGGACGAACCGACCAACGACCTCGATGTCGAGACGCTGGAACTGCTGGAGGAACTGCTCGCCGATTACGCGGGCACCTTGCTGCTCGTCTCGCATGATCGCGAATTCCTCGACAACGTGGTGACCAGCACGCTTGCGCTCGAAGGCGAGGGCAGGGTCGGCGAATACGTCGGCGGTTACGCCGAGTGGCTGCGCCAGCGCCCGCAGGCGATGTCGATGCGTCCGCGCAACGAAGCAGCGGCCGTGGTCGCCGCGGCCACGCCGCTGGCGCCGGTTCCGGTCAAGCGAAAGCTCGCCTACAAGGAGATGCGCGAGCTCGAAAAGCTGCCGCAAGTCATCGAAACGCTCGAAACGCGAATCACTGAAATGACGGCGGCGATGAACGATCCCGCGTTCTTCCGCAAGGACGCGCAGGCGATTGTCGAGGCCAACGACCGGCTTTCCAGCGCGCAGAAAGAACTCGATGCCGCCTATGCGCGCTGGCAGGAGCTCGAGGCTTCAGCCTCGTAAGCCACCTGTTTGCGCATGGAGTTCTCGATGCATTCGCGATGCCGAAAGAGAAGGATGTTCTGCTGGCGCGATCATCTCCCCGCGGCGGATGACGGCAAGGCCGCGTGCCCGCGCACGCGGCTCGTTCTATAGTCCGCTGTCCTGAGACAAGCCGAAATCAGCCGAATGTCGCGATCGATCGCCCTTTTTCTTTCCCGGATCAGCAAGCCGCCGCATCAAGGCTCGGTGGGCTACGTCAATAACGCCATCCCGCCAGCGCTGCGGCGAGGCGGATGGGATGTCGGCGTATTCCATGCCCCGGCTCCCACGCGGGTTGAGGAAGCGATGCTTCCTTTCGGTTTCGCCGACTTCCATTCGCGGCACGCGAGTGTAGGTGTTTCCGACGTCGCCCTGTATGACGACGCTGGCACGACGACCACCACGCCCAGTCGCCGATGGGCGAAGAAGAACGCCGTCATCTACCACGGGCTCGTCTATGGCGCGAACGCCTGGATGACAAATCCGGAGATCGATCTGCACTGTGCCAACTCCCCCTACCTGGCGCGCGTGCTGCGTGCCTTGTTCGCTTTTCCAGACTGGAAGAATCGGCGCTGTCTCGATGCGCGCGCCTTCGATTTCGTGACCGATATCCGCTTGCCTGTTCCCTGCGTGGCCAATCCCGACGGGGATCCGGGTTTCTCGCATGGTTCCAACATGCCGCCGGTGGTGCAGACCCTGCTCAATGGAGGCTGGGTGCTCGGTCATGCATTGCAGCCGCGCAAGCAGGATTGGGCGGCGACGGTCGGGGTGCTCTATTGCTTGAATGAAATGGCTCGCAAGCACGGGCAGCCCGGAATAAAACTGCTGGTATCGGATGCTTCGCTCGATACCGAACGCCGACGAGCGCTTGATGCCTTCCTGGCGCAGCGTGGCTATCGCTGTGACGATCTCTTCGTCCCCTTGCCACCGTTGAACCAGCGCGCCCTGTTCCAGCTTCTGCGCGTCTGCCGGTTTGGACTCGCTTAGAACATCTTTCCCGACCCGTT
>JBEBXZ010000151.1:0-5583 GCA_040391335.1 Dokdonella fugitiva
TTCTGCCAGGACCCGTCGTGGCGCGTGCCGGTCAATTGTCCGCTGCGCATCGCGCGCTGGAAGATGGGCAGCAGCTTGAAGCGGCCATCGGGTTCGCTGGCGAACATCTCGGGTCGATAGACGCCGATATTGCCGAAGGTCAGGCGCTCGCCGCGTTCGTCCTCGTTGAGTCTCGTACCGTCGAGCCAGAAATCGCCGCGCGGATGGAAATCCGGATTCGGCACCATGACCAGTTGCGCGAGGCCATCCGGTTCTTGTGGCAGCCTGGCGTAGTCGTAATCGCTGAAGATATCGGCGCTGAGCACGATGAACGGTTGCGTGCCGAGCAGCGGCAGTGCACGTCGGATGCCGCCACCTGTTTCGAGGGCGGGCGTGCCTTCGTCGCTGTAGTGGATGCGCAGGTTCCAGCGCGAGCCGTCGCCGAGTGCGACAGGGAACTGTTCGGCGAGGTAGGAAAGATTGACCACGACATCGCGCACGCCGCAGGCGGCGAGTTTTTCGAGATGCCATTCGATCAGCGGCTTGCCGCCGACCTTCAAAAGCGGTTTCGGCGTTTCGTCGGTCAGTGGTCGCATGCGCTCGCCGCGCCCGGCGGCGAAAATCATCGCGTGGAGGATCACGGCGCGCGCACTCCGGTCGGCGCGTGTCGGTGCAACAGATCCTGCAGGCCGGCCAGTTCCGCGTGATCCGGAAGAACTTCCAGAATGTAGTTGAAGAAACGCGGAACATCGGCGAGATACTTCGCCTTGCCATCGCGATGCCTGAGACGCGCGAATAGGCCGATGATCTTCAGGTGACGCTGGATGCCATTCCATTCCGCCGCACGACGGAATGCGGGCCATGCCTGCACGGGTCGCCCGGCGGCGAGGGCTTGCTCGTGGTAGCGGCGCAACCAGGTTTCGACGCTGGCCTGCGGCCAGCTGTGGAACGCGTCCTTGAGCAAGGCGATCGGGTCGTAGCCGATCGGGCCGACAACGGCATCCTGAAAATCGAGGATGCCCGGTGCCGGAGTTCCGGGCATGAGGTTGCGTGGCATGTAATCGCGATGCACGAAGACGCGCGGTTGCCCCAGCGCCGAGTCAATCAGCAGCGAGCGCACTTCGTTCCATGCTGCCATCTCGGTTGCATCGAGCGTGATGCCGAGATGCCGTCCCAGATACCACTCGGGAAACAGATCCAGTTCGCGTTCGAGCAGGGCCGTGTCGTACGCCGGCAACCAGTCGGGCGGCGTGATGCCCTGCAATTGCACGAGCGCATCGATCGCGGCGCGCATCAAGGGCTCTGGATCGGCACCGGCCTGGATCGCGTCGAGACAGGTGGCATGGCCCAGATCCGAGAGCAGCAGGAAGCCCTGATCGAGATCTTGGGCAAATACGGCTGGAACGCGCAATCCGTGCTCACGCAACCGTTCACCGATGCGCAGGAACGGGCCGCATTCGATCAACGCGGGCGGCGCATCCATGACGATCCACGATCCTTCGCGGGTCGTCGCCCGCCAGTAGCTGCGGAAGCCGGCATCCGCCGAGGCCGAGGCGAGCGTCAATTCAGAGGTGCCGAGGGCTTCGACGGTGAAGCGCAGGCGGGCTGCGCCGCGTGCGTCTGCGTGTGAAATCGGGGTGGCTGCCATCGTTTCGCCGGATTGCACGGAAAGCGCGAAGTCTAGCCGAACGCCATCGCTGCGCCGTTCAGCGTTCGAGCTCGCCTTGGCAATTGAATCGGCACGCTGAGTTGCAACTGACAATGGAAGACACTTGTCGCCCAATCCCTTGAGGGTGTCGTTTGACCCGAATCGCGTTAATCAGTACTATTTCGGTCCTGATTCCGCGTCGCGCCTTCTGGCGCTCTCTGGACGAAACCCATGCTCCGCGTCAGCAAACTCACGGACTACGCGACTGTCGTTATGACCTGCCTCGCTGCCGCCGGCGATGAGGTGCTCAGCGCGCAGCAACTGGCCGAACGTGCCCGGCTCGAGCTGCCGACGGTCAGCAAGTTGCTCAAGCAGCTTGCGCAGGCAAGTCTGGTCGATTCGTATCGCGGCGTGAATGGCGGCTATCGGCTATCGCGCGAGCCGCAGGCGATCACCGTTGCCGAAATTGTCACGGCGATGGAAGGCCCGATTGGCATGACGGAGTGCAGCGTGCATGCGGGGCAGTGCGGTCATGAATCGCATTGCGGCGTGCGCGTGAACTGGCAGCGCATCAGCCAGGCGATCAGCGCAGCGCTGGAAAGCGTCACGCTGGCCGATATGGTCAAGCCGCCCGCGCAGCGTGGCGTCCAGGTACCGCTGCGCGTGGCAATCGTGTGAGCAGACCAAACCCGAATCTTGATTTGAAATACGCGCCGATCCCGATGGATCCGCGCAACCCGGAACACACAGGCAGCCCGATGGCCACCGAAAGCAGTCAAATCGAATCCACCCTGGACGAGCGCGACATCGCAATCAGTCCGGGCAACGAGCGCATCGTCGAGGCGATGAACCGTCGCTACGAAGCGGGATTCATTACCGATATCGAAACCGACAGCCTCGACGCGGGATTGAGCGAGGATGTCGTGCGCTGGATTTCCGCGCGCAAGGGCGAACCCGGGTGGATGACCGAGTGGCGCCTCGCCGCCTATCGCCACTGGCTGACGATGGTTTCGCCGGAGTGGGCGAAGCTGAAGATCGCACCGATCGACTTCCAGGCGATCAGCTATTTCGCGGCGCCGAAGGAAGGCCCGAAATCGCTCGCCGACGTCGATCCAAAGCTGCTCGAAACCTACGAGAAACTCGGCGTGCCCCTGCACGAGCGCGCGCGCCTCGCTGGCGTGGCGGTGGATGCGGTGTTCGATTCGGTCTCGGTCGGCACCACGTTCCGCAAGGAGCTCGCCGAGGCCGGCGTGATCTTCTGCTCGATGTCCGAAGCCGTGCGTGAACATCCGGAAATCGTGCGCCAATATCTCGGATCCGTGGTGCCGACCGGCGACAACTATTTCGCTGCGTTGAACTCGGCGGTGTTCTCGGATGGCAGCTTCGTGTTCATTCCGAAGGGTGTGCGTTGACCGATGGAATTGAGCACGTATTTCCGCATCAACGCAGGACACACGGGCCAGTTCGAACGCACCCTGATCATCGCCGAGGAAGGCGCCAGCGTTTCATATCTCGAAGGCTGCACGGCGCCGATGCGCGACGAGAACCAGTTGCACGCGGCGGTCGTCGAACTGGTCGCGCTGGATGACGCGAACATCAAGTATTCGACCGTGCAGAACTGGTATCCGGGCGATGAGAACGGCGTCGGCGGCATCTACAACTTCGTGACCAAGCGCGGTGATTGCCGCGGGGCGCGTTCGAAGATTTCCTGGACCCAGGTCGAGACCGGTTCGGCGATCACCTGGAAGTATCCGAGTTGCGTGCTGCGCGGCGACGATTCGGTCGGCGAGTTCTATTCGGTCGCATTGACCCATCACCGCCAGCAGGCCGACACCGGCACCAAGATGATCCACATCGGCAAGAACACGAAGTCGAAGATCATCTCGAAAGGCATCAGCGCCGGTCGCGGGCAGAACAGCTATCGCGGTCTCGTCAAGGTCGAGAAGGGCGCCAGTGGCGCGCGCAACTACACGCAGTGCGATTCGCTGCTGATCGGCAAGCAGTGCGGCGCGCACACGTTCCCGTATATCGAAGTGAAGAATCCGGGCGCGATCGTCGAGCACGAAGCGACCACGTCGAAGATTTCCGACGACCAGATGTTCTATTGCCGGTCGCGCGGCATCAGTGCCGAAGATGCGGTGTCGCTGATCGTCGATGGCTTCTGCAAGCAGGTATTCCGCGAGCTGCCGATGGAGTTCGCGGTCGAGGCGAAGAAATTGCTTGAAGTGTCGCTCGAAGGATCGGTCGGATGATGCGCATGCCCATCGATCGGCAATATCCCATCGCCTGAGAACGCATGCAGCACTCCCTGATTGCGCCCTCCTATTGCGCCCCCTGCTCAAAACGTAACAGATGCATCGGCCTCGCCGATCACACGAGAACACCAGAATGCTGAAGATTGAAAATCTCCATGTCCGCGTTGCCGGCAAGGACATCCTCAAGGGCCTCGACCTCAGCGTGAAGGCGGGCGAGGTGCTCGGGCTCATGGGACCGAATGGTGCCGGAAAATCGACGCTCGGCAATATCCTGGCTGGACGCGAAGGTTACGAAGTCGTCGAAGGATCGGTGATCTATGAGGGCAAGGATCTGCTTGCGCTGGAACCGGAAGAACGGGCCGCCGAAGGTGTTTTCCTGGCTTTCCAGTACCCGGTCGAGATTCCGGGCGTCAACAACACCTACTTTCTGCGCGCGGCGTTGAATGCGCAACGCAAGCGTCGCGGCGAGCAGGAACTGGATTCGATGCAGTTCCTCAAGCGCGTGCGCGAGAAGCTGGCGGTATTGCACCTGAAGGATGAACTGCTGCATCGCGCGGTCAACGAGGGTTTCTCGGGTGGCGAGAAGAAGCGCAATGAAATCTTCCAGATGGCCCTGCTCGAACCGAAACTGGCGATTCTCGACGAGACTGATTCCGGCCTCGATATCGATGCGCTGAAGATGGTCGCCGATGGCGTGAACGCGATGCGCGATCCGGCGCGCGCGTTTCTCGTCATCACCCACTATCAACGCCTGCTCGACTACATCGTGCCGGATGTGGTGCATGTGCTGGCGGAAGGCCGCATCGTCGAAAGCGGCGACAAGTCACTCGCGCTCCGGCTCGAAGAGCACGGCTATTCGTGGATCGCCGAGCGCAAGCTGGGTGGAGCAGGCTGATGGCATCGGTCCTGCTGGATGCGTTGCTCGCCGAGGAGGTCGCGCCGCAAGCGGCAGCGCCGGAATGGCTCGCTGCAACGCGCAATGAAGCGCGCGTTGCCTTGCGTCGTGATGGCATGCCCGCCGCACGCAACGAAGCCTGGAAGTACACGAACCTGCGTGCGCTGGATCAGCGACGCTTTCATGGACAAGGCGATGCGCAGGCTGCGATTGATCCCGCCCGGATCGACTTGCCCGGTGCGGATGGTCCGCGCATCGTGTTCGTCAACGGCATCCATCGCCCCGAATTGTCGCGCACGCACGCGGTTGGCGGTCTTCGCCTGCAGCCTCTTTCCGAGGTGTTGCGCGAGGATCCGGATTCGGTCCGCGGGTTTCTTGCGCGTTCGTTCGATGACGTGGCGCAGGTCTTCGCGCGACTGAACACCGCGCTCGCCGTCGATGGTCCGGTCGTGCGTGTCGAAGCCGGCGCGCAGGTCGATGCGCTCGTGCATCTGGTTTTCGTCGGTGCCAACGAACCATCCGCGATCGCATGGCAGTTGCGCGCGATCATCGACGTCTGCGCGGGCGCATCGTTGCGCATCGTCGAGCATCATGTCGGCATGGCCGGGCAGGCGAATCTCGGCAATCTGCTGAGCCAGATGCAGGTGGGTGAAGGGGCACAACTGGATTTCCTGCAGGTGCAGGATTCGCCGGAGAGCGCCTTGCTCGTGCGGCGCAGCGAAGTCGTGCTCGGCGCCGACGCGCACCTGAATCTGCGTACGATCGAAGCTGGCGCACAATGGATGCGTCACGATCTGGCGGTGAAT
>JBEBXZ010000152.1:0-5579 GCA_040391335.1 Dokdonella fugitiva
ACGGTGCTGTCCGCCGACATCGACCATGACGACATCACCGACGCCGACGGCATTCTTGTGCAGACCACCGACCGACGCGGCAACAACAGCCTGCGCGTGGTATCGATGGATGGCACCACGGCACTCGGCACCATCACGGCGACCACAGTGCTGGAGGGTTTTGCGATCACCGGCGCACAAGGCTTCGACAACAACGGCGGTGGCCTGTACTGCAAAGGCGGCGGCAGCGGCAAGGAATGCAGTCCGACGCTGCGCAACCTGCTGTTCAGCGCCAACTTCGCCGACCAGGGTGGCGCGATCTACAACGACGGCGCGAACGGCGGTCGTGCCAATCCGCTGCTGACCAGCGTGACCTTGCGCAACAACAGCGCGAGTTACGGCGGCGGCGCGATGTACAACGCGGGACGCGGCGGCGAGAGCAGCCCGACACTGACCAACGTCACCATTGCCGGGAGTTTCACCACGGCCATGTTCAACGACGGCAGCAACAACGGCAGCAGCAGCCCGGTTCTGAACCACGTGACTTTCCACGCCAACCGCGACCGCTGGACTGCCGCGTCGATATGGAACGACGGCCGCTTTGGCGGCAGCAGCGAGCCGATCCTGAGCAACGTCATCCTGTGGGGCGGCACCTTCACGAATCCCGAAGAAAACGGATGCCCAGGCAGCAGCCACGTGGAGATCTGCAACTTCTCCAGCATCCCGACGATCCGCGCCAGCCTGGTCGCCGGCGGCTGCCCGCCCGGCGCGATCTGCGGTCCGGATGTGAGCGCCGCCGACCCGAAGCTCGACCCAATGGGCAACAACGGTGGCGCCACGCCGACACTGGTACCGGGTATTGATAGTCCGGCAATCGACGCCGGTGCCGACGACGTCTGCGCCGAAACGGACCAGCGCGATATTTCCCGCCCGCAGGGTGCGCGCTGCGACATCGGCGCGGTGGAGGCGACCAACGATCGCATCTTCGCCAACGGCTTCGATTCGAACTGAGGCGATCAGGCATGGAAGCCATGGTTCGCCCGTGCGGCGCCTGGCCTGCACAGACCCGACCACGGGCCGCGGCAAGGCGGAGGTTCGATAGCCGGAAACCTTGAACGGGAGAACATGCGACAGGGCCCCGATGCGCCGCCAAGACGCATCGCGGCTCGCAACCGCCTGGCATCACGTGCCGGTGCGGGCCGGGATTTCCGGAACCGGCATTCCCTCGTCACGTGATGAAGCCTCTTGCGGGATAATCCCGTCCAGGGCCGAAATGACGCCTTGCCTGTTCCGCCAGATCCCGAGGCCATGACCGAAACCCGCATTCCGCATCCCGAATCCCCGTTGTTCGTCCTCGTCGCCGGCGAAGCATCCGGCGACCTGCTCGGCGAAGGGCTGATCGTCGCCTTGCGGGAGCGTTACCCGCAGGCGCGTTTTGCAGGCATCGGCGGACCACGCATGATCGCCGTCGGCCTCGATGCCTGGCATCCGGCCGAGAAGCTCGCGGTCATGGGACTGGTCGAGGTGTTGCGCCATCTGCCCGAACTGCTCTCGATACGACGCGACGTGCGCGGTCGCGTGCTCGCCGCACGCCCCGATGCGTTCCTCGGCATCGATGCACCCGATTTCAATCTGCCGCTGGAACGCCAGCTCAAGCAGGCTGGCATCCGCACGATCCACTACGTCAGTCCGTCGATCTGGGCCTGGCGCGAGAAGCGTGCCGCGAAGATCGGCCGCAGTGCCGACCGCGTGCTCTGCCTGTTTCCGATGGAACCGGCTGTCTACGCGCGCCACGGCGTCGACGCGCGTTTCATCGGCCATCCGCTGGCCGACGCATTCGCGCTGGATCCGGATCGCGGCGTCGCACGTCGCGCGCTCGGCCTTCCCGACGACGCACCGGTGCGGGCCTTGCTGCCCGGCAGCCGGCTCGGTGAGATCAAGCGACTCGGCAACGACTTCCTCGCCGCGGCAAGCCTGTTGAGCGCACAGATTCCACAACTGCATATCGTGGCGCCAATGGCGAACCGCGCCTGCCGCGAAGCATTCGAAGCACTGGCGCGCGCGTCGGCAACGCCGTCCACGCAACTGCATGTGCTGGATGGTCGCGCCCACGAGGCGATGATCGCTGCCGATGCGGTGCTGCTCGCTTCCGGCACCGCCGCGCTGGAGGCGATGCTGGCGAAACGGCCGATGGTCGTCGCCTACCGCTTGTCCGCCCTGACCTACCGCATCATCAAGGCATTCGGCCTGCTCAAGGTCGATCGCTATTCCCTGCCGAACCACCTCGCGGGCCGCGAGCTCGTGCCCGAGCTGATGCAGGACGACTGCACACCCGAGGCACTCGCCGCTGCGTTGCTGCCGATCCTGCGCGAACGCCGGATCGATCCCGGACTGCTCGCCGAGTATCGCCGCCTGCACCTCGCCCTGCGCGGCGATGCGAATCGCAATGCAGCGGATGCCATCCTCGACTGATCGAGGCCACTCTGCTCAGGCGGGATTTGTCGTGGCTGCGCGCGGCACGTTGCTGCCCGGGTCGATCGGGCCGCCGTCGGGCAAGTCGAGTATCACGTCCATCGTCGCCCGTGGCACCGGCACCCCTGCATGTCCTCGCAGGCGCCTGACAAAGGTGGCCTTCACGCGTTCGGACTTGAGGAAATACGCACTCCATGTCACGGCATAGACCGCGGACCGCACGACCTCGACGATGTCCTTGTACTCGACGGTGACCGCGGGCAACAGGGAGGACAGCAAGAGGTCAAGCACGAGGATGACGATATGCGACGCGAGGAAGGCAATGAACACGCGCGGCGTGCTGGTCCGGCCTGTGACAAAAAGAACGAGAAGCAGGATCGAGAACACCACCAGCCCGATATTCATCACGAGTGTGAACAGCAGTACTGGCGCCCACATGGGATCGTATTGGTCACCCGTCGTGGTCGTCAGCGACGCCCACGTGGCGACGGACCAGATATCAATCTCTTTTATCAGCGTGAAGATCAGCGTGATCGGCGTTGCGAGCACGCCAAGCGCCGGCAGGATCAACCAGCCGCCGAGTCCACGCGGCGCACCGGCCGAGGCGATGCCGATCGGCTGCGGGTCATGGCGATAGACCGCGCGTGCCAGCCATGTCCACAACGCAGCAGACATCAACGCAATCAGCAGCAGGGTCCAGTTTATCGGCGCGTCGACCGTGGCTGACGCGTCCGTGCCCGCGTCGGGATCAGGCCAACCCAGCGAATACGCGGCCGAGTCGCGTGCTCGCGCGAGGTTGCCGGCGTAGCGAACGGTATCGGCGGCGGCGACTTCGTCGCTACGCGAGGTGTAACGGTCGGTGATGACCAGTTTTTCCGTGCCCGGCATGATCCTGCGTTCGTAGACAAACGCGGGATCGTCGATCGTGATGGTTTCCGGGTCGAGCGTGAACTTGCCGGGAAGCAAGGTTTCGGTCGTGACCGAGACGTCGAGCGGATGGGCGCGCCACAACGGGGCGTCGCGCGTCGTCGATGCGGGCGCACGCAGCATCTCGTCGATATCCGGCGCCGAGATCGTCGCGGTATGTCGCTCAGCCCCTTCTTCGTGGTTGGTGAAGTCGCTGATCGTGTAGCGCTCGGTCATCGTGATGCGATTGCCCGGCTCGTCGTCCCTGACCGTGAACGGACTCTTGACCGCGATGCCCGGATAGTAGCCGGCGTAGAAGTTGAGGTAGGACTTCTGCAGTTCCTCGGTGTTCGACGTGGCCAGCGCATTGCGCAGGGCCTCGGCGCGCTCGCCGCTCGCGTGCGTGACCACGGTGAACGCCACCGGCTTCTCGAAGCCGGCCCTGGCGTCGATGGTGACGGTCACCTCGCGTTTCGAGACCCGCGGCGTCGCCGGCTTCATCGACGTCAGCGCGCGTGATTTCGCGTCGACGACCAGGGCGAGATCGAAATCGGCCTGGACCAGATTCGCGAGTTCGGCCTTCTGCGTCGGTCGCGTAGGATCCAGCCAGTAGCTCGTGCCATCGATGCGCGCGTGCACGATCACGTGATCGAACCGACCCGGGCTGGCGAGGCGTTCGCGCAAGCCGCGCCGCGTTTCGGTGGATACCAGCGCGGCGTTCGCTTCGATGCCGAGTCGATCGAGCATCGCCAGCATCAGCAACGACTTGTCCTTGCAGTCGCCGAAGCGGCGTTCGAGCACGACGGCTGGTGCGGTCGGCTCGTGCGAGCCGGGACCGACTTCGACGCCGAGATAACGGATCTCGCCCTGCACGAACTGCAACACCGCGCGCAGGCGCTCGGCCGGCGTCGAAGCAGTGCGCGCAATGCGATCGATCTCGGCTTGCAGGGCCGCTGCGGGTTTGCCGGGTACGGCATACAGCGGCACTGCCCATTGCGCGACCGCAGCCCAATCGGCATAGGTGCTGAAACCGACGGCGGCATCGGGTTCGTACCAGCTCGGTTCGCTGCTGTCCGGCACGCGCGGAGCGGCATCGGTGACGCGCCACGCCCATGAGCGCATGCCACCGACGTCGGCGACGATCGGCTTGATCATCGTATTGCGTGGCGCCACGCGCATGCGCTCGGGATCTGCGGCGAGCAGGCGCGCATGGATGTGCGCGACCGGCACATTGAACTGCAAGCCGAAGCCGCCGAAATCCTCGCCGTGGAACACCGGATTGCGCCCGCGCAGGCTGAATGCGTAATCGACCGTATCGCCGACGCGGACATCGTCGAGGAAGATGCTCGCGGTCTTGCGGCCGTCGTAGATGCGCCGCTCGAGGTCGGCCTCGCGCTGCAGGATGCGCACGGTCGCGCTGGCCAGCTTGCGAATGACCTTGCCGTCGCGAATCAGATCGAGCGAGTGCAGCCGCAGCACCTGGTAGGACGGATCGAATCCGATCTCCACGTTGGCGACGGTCTGCAGGCCTTGCGCATTGATCGCCTTGATCGCCGTGCGGCGATAGGTGACGGGGTCGTCAGGCGTGCTACGCACCTGGGTGTCGAGCAGCAGATAGTAGGCGCCTCCGCTCACCTGCTCGAGCGCCGCCTCGTTCACCACGCCGCGCGCGACCGGCTCAAGCCACGCCGGCGCAGGCTCGATGACGTATTCGGCGACATTCACGGCCGATGCCAGCCTCGGCGCGAGTATCGCGAGGAAAAACAGGATCAGCGATGCGAGAACGTGCAAAGCATGCGCTGGTCTATGCATGGAACGGCCCTGTCCGCGAGAAGCTGGAGTGTATGTCGATGCCGCAGGCAAAGCTCGAACATCCCCTCGATGCGGGGCGCTCGCCGGGGCCATTGCAGGCAAAGTATGTCGAGCCCAGCGGCTTTCAACAAGGCAACAAGGGGAGCAGCGGCGAATGGCACGGACTTGGTTCCAACGTGTCATTGAATCCGCGGAGCTTTCCGGCAGGTTTTCCCGCAGCGCGGGCGCAGCGGCAGGCGCCGTTGCGTGGGCCAGCATGGAATGGTTGCAGCGTGGCAAGCCGACTCTACTGGGTGCTAGCTCTGGAGCGGTAGCGGGACTAGTCTGCATCACACCTGCGGCGGGACATGTAGGACTGATGTCCGCGTTGCTGATGGGCGCTGCCGGTGGCGCTGTCTGCCATTTCTCGT
>JBEBXZ010000153.1:0-5561 GCA_040391335.1 Dokdonella fugitiva
AGGCGGCAGCTCGACATGCACGATGCGCCCGTCCGCTTCACGCACATCGAGGCCGTTGTCGGTGCCAATCCACAAGCGTCCCTGCGTATCGCCGAACAGTGCAATGACCGTCGTCGCCCGCAAGCTGGCGGGATTCCCGGCATCATGTTCGATGCGCTCGAAACTTCCATCGTCGCGCAGGCGATTCAGTCCACCGAGATAGGTTCCCACCCAGATCGAGCCGGCCGCATCTTCGGCGATCGTGAACACTTCATCGCTGCTCAGGCTGCTCGCATCACTCGAATGCCGGTAACGACGGAAGCGACCATCCGGCAGCAACAGGTTGAGGCCCGCAGCTTCGCCTCCGCACCAGACACGCCCCGAACTGTCGATCAGCAAGGCGGATACATCATTCGACGCGAGCGTACCGGAGTCCGCCGGATCATGCCGCCAGATGCGGAAATCAACACCGTCGTAGCGCGCCAGTCCGTCGTTGGTGCCGATCCAGATGAAGCCATCCTGCGCCTGCTTGATCGCGTAGACGGCACCCGACGGCAAGCCATCGGATACACGCAACCGCTCGAACCAGGGATCAGCCGGCGGTACCGCCACGGCCAGCATCGGCCATGTCATCGCCAGCATCAGTAGCAGGCTGCGCAGTCGTTTCATCCGTTTTCTCCCCTGTCCCGACCTGATGGTGCCACGGTGCCGGCGTCGATCTCCACTCGCTCGACGCAGATGCACGCAGCGTAGAATCACGCGATGACAAGATCCCGGCTACCCCTGCGACTGGTTTTTCTTGCGGCGCTCGCGCTCGGCGCAGCGCTCCTGCTCGGGCTCGCTATCAGCACGTTGAACAGCCTGCTTGAACTTTACGAACGCCTGATCGCACTGCCACTCGTGGTCCGTCTCCCGCTGATCCTCGCTCTCGCGATCATCGCCTGCGGCATCGCCCTGCTCGGATGGAAGCTGCTGCGACCGACGCGCGCACCGGTGATCCGGCGCGGCCCGCTCGCCGCGCCGACGCGCGAAGGCGTGGAGGCACGCGTTGCCGACCTGCGCCAGCTCGATCCATCCGCGGCCACTCTCGAACAGGAACTCATCGAACTCGATCGACGCAAGGAAAGTGGCGAGTGCCATGTCGCCGTGTTCGGCGAAATCAGCACCGGGAAATCCAGCCTGATCCGTGCGCTGGCGGCCAGCGCCGCGCCCGATATCGATGTGCTCGGCGGCACCACGCGCATGGTTCACCACTTCCGCGGCATCCTGCCCGATGCGCGTGAACTGATTCTTGCCGACGTTCCGGGCAGCGGCGAAGTGGATGGCGCGCATCGCGAACAACTCGCACGCGACGAGGCACTGCGCGCGCATGCGGTGCTGTATGTCGTCGCTTCCGATCTGACCCGGGCACAGGATGCGGAACTGCACTGGCTGGCGGATTTCGGCAAGCCACTGATCCTCGTGCTGAACAAGATCGACCACCTCGACGCAGCCGCACGCCAGACCTTGCTCGATGCATTCGCGAAGCGCTATGCCAGCCTGGTGCGCGCCATCGTCGCGGTCAGTGCGGGTGGTCATGAACACTTCGAACGCCGGCTTGCCGATGGTCGCACCGAGCGCGTCGAGCGCGAGCGCATTCCCGAAGTCGATTCCCTGCTGTCCGCCCTGGTACGCCTGACCGCGGGCGGCACGGCAACGCTCGAGCCCGCGCGCGAAGCGAGCGTGCTGGCCAGCGTCGAACTGCGTGCCGTCGAACTCGCCCGCATCGCGGCGGCTCGCGAGTCCGAGGCAACGGTCGTGCGCTATACGCGACGCGCCGTGGTCGGAGCGCTTGCTGCGGTTGCACCGGGCAGCGACATCATCATCCAGGGCGCGCTGGGCACCGCGATGGTGCGCGAACTCGCGCGCATCCACGACGTGCCCGTGCGCGAACTCGACGTGGAAGGCCTGCTGGCCAAACTGGGGCTGACCGTGCGCAACACGACGGCGATCGTGCTGGCGATCGCCGGCAATGCGCTCAAGGCATTCCCCGGACTCGGCACCCTCGGCGGCGGTGCGCTGCATGCGATCGCCTATGGCCTCGTATTCGACAGCATCGGCCGCGCGGTGGCACTCACCCTGGCCGAACACGCGGAACTCGATCAGGTCGCCGCCGAGCGCCACGTCCGCGAATTGCTCGCCAGGCCGGGACGCGAACGCCTCGAACGCGTGGCGCGGATGGTGCTGGAAGGAACCCGGCAGGGCGAAGCTTCGCGCCCGGATTGATCACGCGGTGGACACAATCCATTGAAGGACGCGCGGTAGCCGGATGCTGCGCTTTTTGCCAAGCTGTGCGCATGCCATCCGTGCCTGCCAGAACGCTGTTCACCCTGCTGCTGATCCTCAGCGGCTCCGCGTCGGCCAGCGATGTGGAGACCTATCGTCTCGATCCCGTGCATACGCAGATCGTGTTCTTCGCCGATCATCTCGGGTTGTCCAAAGGCATCGGCCGGCTGAAGATCGATCAGGGCTGGTTCCGGTTCGACCCCGACGACTGGGGTCGCTCGCGCGTCGACCTGACGATTGATCTCGCCTCGCTCGACATGGGCGATCCGAAGTGGAACGACGCCGTGCGCTCTGCCCAGTTCCTCGATATCGCGCGCTGGCCGAAAGCACGCTTCACCAGCGACTCGGTGGAACACACCGCCGACGACACCGGCATCATCCACGGGCATCTGCAGTTGCGCGACATCAGGCAGCCGCTCGATCTCCAGATCACATTCAACCGCATACGCAACGATCCCTATTCGTTCAAGACCAAAGCCGGATTCTCGGCCACCGCCCGCATCAGCCGCTTCGACTTCGGCATGCAGCGCTATCGTGACGTGGTCGGCGAGAGCGTCGAACTGCGCATTGAAGTCGAAGGCATCCGCGACCCCAAGGCCATCCAGGAGCAGACACCGCATGCCGCTGAAAAGCACTGAACATCGTTGGGGCGGCATCGCCCAGTCCTTTCACTGGATCATGGCGCTCGGCATCATTGGCGCCGGCGTGCTCGGCCTGGTCATGACCGACATGGATCGCGGCATGGCGAAGGTCAATGCGTTTGCGATCCACAAGTCGATCGGCCTGACCGTGCTTGCCCTTGCCGTGCTCCGCATCGTCTGGCGCTTCTTCGATCGCAAACCGCCGGATGAACCGATGCCCCGCTGGCAGCGCATCGCCGCGCATGCGACGCACGGCCTGCTCTACCTGTTCATGCTGGCCATTCCGCTCAGTGGCTGGCTCTACAACTCGGCACGCGGCTATCCCCTGCAATGGTTCAAGCAGTTCAACCTGCCAGCACTCGTCGAGAAGAACCAGGAACTCGGTGATTTCGCGATCACTACCCACATCGTGTTGTTCTGGGTTCTCGTTGCGGTACTCGCCGGGCATGTCGGCGGCGCGCTGATGCACCATATTTTCGAGCGCGACAACACCTTGCTCCGCATGCTGCCGTTTTCCCGTCTGCGCTCACGATCAAAAGGAGAACAATCATGAAGAACACGATCCTCGCTGCCGCACTGTGCCTCGCCACCGGCCCGGCATTCTCCGCGGACTATTCGGTAGCGCCGAGCAGCACGCTCGGATTCACGAGCAATTTCCAGGGTGAAGGCTTCGATGGCTCGTTCAGGAAGTTCGATGCCACGATCCGTTACGACAGCGCCGACCTGTCCGCGTCGAAGTTCGACGTAAAGATTGATCTTTCCAGCGTCGAGACGGGTGACAGTGATCGCGATGGCGCGTTGCCGGACTCCGATTTCTTCAATATCGCGAAATTCCCACAGGCGCATTTCGTGACCAGCGGATTCCGCCAGTCCGGCAATGACGTGATCGCCGATGGCACGCTGTCGCTGAAGGGCGTCACCAAGCCGGTCAGCCTGAGCCTCAAGTTCGCCGACAAAGGCGATACGGCAACGCTCGATGTCACCGCCACGATCAAGCGCCTCGAATTCAATGTCGGCAGCGGCGAATACGCCGACACCTCGACGATCGGCGACGAAGTGAAGGTCAAGGCACATCTCGATCTGACCAGGCAGTGATCGCGCGCGATCCGCAACGCGCATGCGCCTCAAGCGGGCGTCCGGTGCCGTGACCGGAGAGGATTCATTCTGGCGGCGTCTGCGCCGGCGCCTTGCCGGCACAGCGCGCGATGCGCAAACCGATGACACCCCGGGCAATGCCGCGCGCCACCATGCCCAGGCCGAGGAAAGCCTGCGCGCCCTGCTCGACGATCCCAAGATTCCGGCTTCGATTCGTGTCGCTCTGGCCGATGATTTCGCACGGCTTGAGGCGATGCTTGGCAAGCTGGAACGCGAGGAACTGCATCTCGCGGTGTTTGGCCGCGTCAGCGTCGGCAAGTCGGCGCTGGCGAATGCGCTGCTCGGCGAGGATGCGTTCGAGGTCGGCGTATTGCATGGCACGACGCGCGATGCGTTGCCGCGACGGTGGCGGGAAGTTGCCGGCAGTGGCGTCCATCTGATCGACACTCCCGGCATCGACGAACTGGACGGCGAGGCACGCGAGCGCCTCGCGCACGAAGTGGCCGCGGTCAGCGATCTCGTGATCTTCGTCGTCGATGGCGACATGACGACGCGCGAACGTGATGCGCTGTCCGTTGTCGCGCGCACCGAGCGTCCGCTGCTGCTCGTGTTGAACAAGGCCGACCGCTATACCGACGACGAACGTGAACACCTGCTGCAACGCCTGCGCGAACATGCCGGCGGGCTCGTGCGCGAGGCCGACGTGATCGCCGCGAGCGCGCAGCCGGCACCGCTCAGGCGCCTTGTGTCCACGGCGGATGGCGATGAGCGAACAACCGTCGTTCCGCGCCCTGCGGATATCGAAGCCCTGCATGCCCGCCTCGGCGACGTACTCATGCGTGAAGGAAAAACCTTGTCGGCGTTGAATGCGAGCCTGTTCGCCGGACGACTGACCGATACGGTTGGCACGCGCATCGTCGAAGCACGCCGCGAACTCGCGGCACGCACGATCCGCCAGTACTGCATCGCGAAAAGCGTGGCCGTCGCCCTCAATCCGATCCCGGTCGCGGACCTGCTGGCCGCAGGCGCGCTTGATGCAGCGCTGGTCATGCATCTGGGTCGTGTTTACGGCTTGCCGATCACGCGACGTGAAGCCGGTGGCCTGGTCGCCACGATCTCGGTGCAGCTCGCTGCATTGATGGGCGCAATCTGGGGCATCCATCTGGTCGCCTCGGCGCTCAAGGGCCTGAGTGCCGGCATGTCGACCGTGCTCACCGCCGCGGCGCAAGGCGCACTCGCCTGGTACGCGACCGAGATCGTCGGACGTGCCGCCGAGCGCTATCTTGCTGCCGGAAAGTCCTGGGGCGAACAGGGCGCAAAGCGTGTCGTCAACGACATCGTCAACAGCCTCGACCGCGATTCGATCCTGCGCGAGGCACGCAGCGAAATCCTCAAGCGCATGCGTGTGTCAGCCACGGAATAATCCAGCGCCAATCGCTTCTGCCCACCCGTGCAGCGCAGGGCTTTGCAGCACCGTCATTGCCGATCGCGATCGACCTCCACATGCTTTCCATGCTGGCG
>JBEBXZ010000154.1:0-5522 GCA_040391335.1 Dokdonella fugitiva
CTGGTCTGGCCCGATGTGACGCAGATGCAGCCACCACCCCAGCCGCCACGGATACAGCAAGTGGATCTGGCTTATCCGCGGTCGATGGCGAACCAGTCGGTGCCAGCGGCGCCGTTCAGGCGGGATCCGGCAACAACTTTCCCGGATTGAGCAGGCCATCAGGATCGAACTGCTGGCGGATCGCGCGCATCAACGCGAGCGCGACCGGATCCAGCGCGAGTTGCATGAACTCGCGTTTCACCAGGCCGATGCCATGTTCGCCGGAGAGTGTTCCGTCGAGGCGGAGCACCAGCTCGAACACTGCCGCCAGACAGGCTGGTGCGTTCTTCGCCTGCTCCGGATCTTCGGGACGATAGAGCAGGTTCACGTGGATATTGCCGTTGCCGGCATGGCCGAAATTGACGATCGGGATACCGAACCGCCTTGAGATCGCCTTGACGCCGGTGATCAGCTCGGGAACGCGACTGACCGGCACCACGACATCTTCGTTGATCTTGTTCGGTGCGATCGTGCGCAGGGCTGGTGAAAGGGATTTGCGCGCGGCCCAGATCATGTCGACTTCGGCCGGCGTGTTCGCCGCGTAGATCTCGATCAAGCCATCGCCGCTCGCGGCTTTTGAAATCGCTGTGACGGCGGCGGGCAGGCTGGCGGCCTCGCCATCGACTTCGATGACCAGCATCGCCCCGGCGACGGGGATGATGTCGCCCGCGCGTTCGCGTGCGAGACGCAAGGCCTCGTCATCGAGAAACTCGAGCGCGCAGGGTGTCACCGGCTGCGCCATGATCCGCGCCACGGCCGCCGCCGCCGCGCTGATGTCGGCATAGGTCGCGCGCAAGGTGCTCCTGGCGGAGGCCAGCGGCGTGAGCTTGAGCGTGGCCTCGGTGATCACGGCCAGGGTTCCTTCCGATCCGATCAGCAGCCGCGTCAGGTCGTATCCGGTCGCCCCTTTGGTGGTCGGCTTTCCGCACCGGAATTCTTCACCCGTCCCGGCGACCGCGCGCAAGGCGAGCACGTTGTCGCGAGTCGCGCCGTATTTCACCGCGCGCGGACCTCCCGCATTGCAGGCGATGTTGCCGGCGATCGTGCAGAACGGCGCGGACGTCGGATCGGGTGCCCAGAAGAAGCCGTGGGGCTTGAGGGCGTTTTGCAGATCCGCATTCAATACGCCGGGTTCGACGACGGCGAGTCGATTGTCGGGATCGACGCGCAGGATGCGGTTCATGCGCTCGAAGCTGGCGACGATGCCCGCAGCGATGGGCACGCTGGCGCCCGTGGTATTGGTGCCGCGGCCGCGCGCCGTCAGTGCGACCCGGTGTCGTCGACAAAGCTGGACGAGATCGACGACCTGCTCGTGCGTCGTTGGAAATACGACGGCATCAGGCAAGGATTCGCGGCGCGAATTGTCGTAGCCATAGACGAGGCATTCGGACGGCTCCGTGCTGTAGCCGTCCGCGCCAAAGATCGATTCAAGCTGCGCTGCGAGTTGTGCAGGTTTTTCAGAGAAAAGCATGCGCCGACTATGCGGCGCAGGCTTCAGGCGCGCAACCGGCGACGCGCGAGCAGCAGGCCGCTTGCGCCGAGCAGGAAGGCAAGCAGCGCCTTGCTCCAGTCGCTCGAGGCGGGAAGCGCGGTTGATGCAATCGGGCCGGGACCGCCCGTGATCACCAGTGGCGCGGAAAGCGCGACGTTGCTGGTCGGACTTTCGGTGTAGTGGATATCGGCAGACACCGTATAGCTGCCGCTCGGCAAGCTGCCGAGCGGAACGGCGTACTCCCACGTCTGCATGTTGCCGACAGCGAAGCAGGCGAAACTTCCGTGGCCGACCTGGACGGCGATCTGTGCTCCGTTGCGGGAGACACTGATGTCCTCGGGCGAGACCACGGGTCCCGGTTCATACCCACAGCTCGGTACCGGCACGATCGCCGAGACGGGCCTGTTGGCCTGCAGAGGCGCGCTGAAGCGGATGGCTATCGGGCCCGTCCACGGTGTAGCCGCTGGCTGCGCGAGAAGCGGCATGCCGCCGGCAATGGCGACCGCGGAAACGAGAAGGCCGGCGATGCGCCGGAATCCGGATGTCGTGTTCACGAAGTTCATCCTTTGAAAGGTCGATCCGGGAGCATGATCTCGTGCGTCCGCAGGGGTGGAGCAGGCGTTGCGAACTCGAGAACTGCCCTCGGTGAGTCATCGTACGGCGTGGCTTTGCCGGCATGCCCGGCCCGGGTGACACTCCGCACGATTCCGGTGACAGGCCGTCCTTTCAGGTGAAGCTGGGCAGATGTGCGATTTCGTGAAATGCACGACGTCAGTCGGTGTACTCGAAAACTTTCACGACACGCTCGACGCCACTCACGTTGCGCGCGATTTCGGTGACGACCTCGTCCTCGTCATGGGTCAGGATGCCCATCAGGTAAACCGTCGAGTGCGCGGTGCTCACCTTCACGCGCGTGGGATCGAAGCCCGGCATGCTCACCGCATCGAGCAAGGCCAGCTTGACCCGCGCGGTGATCTTGTTGTCGCCGCGGCGCGCCCAGAATCCCTCGGGTTCCATGACGTCGATTTCGTTGACGATCCGCCGCACGCCTTCGAATCCGGTCACCGTCTGTTGCGCGCGTTGCTTGAGATCCGGCGTGCGCACCTCGCCCATCAGCAGCATCACGCCGTTGTAGACCGCGATCATAACGCGATTCTGCAGGACCAGTTCCTTGTCGCGATTGATCGTGTCGTAAGCGCCCAGCTGGATGCGCTTGTCGTCCACCACGGAGCCGAAGCCGCGGCGGTCATGCACCCCTGAGCCCGTCGCGATCGCACCGCCCGCGACCGCGGCGATGCAGCCGCCGAGCAGTGGGACGAGACACAGGATGCACAAGGCGATACAGCGTGGGATCGGTCGCATGGATGATTCCTCAGGAAGTTTCGAATGCATTGCGTTGCCAGTCGATCGAAGGATTATCGAGCGTGCCGCTGATCGCGATGACGTCGAAGCGGCAGGGCCTTGTGCCGAGTTCGGGGTGCTGCTGCAGGAACAGGCTGGCCGCCTTGATCAGACGCGCCTGCTTGCTTGTGCCGACCGAATCGAGTCCGCCGCCGAAGCCAGATGATCGTCGATAGCGCACTTCGATGAACGCGACGACGTCGCGCTCGCGCATGACCAGATCGAGTTCGCCATAGCGGCTGTTGAAATTGCGTGCGATCAGTCTGAGTCCTGCGCGTTCGGCGTGGGCAAGCGCGAGATCCTCGAACTGATCGCCGGTACTGCGCATTCGTGCTCGGCCTCCCGCTACTGGATCGGCAGCGGGTTCAGCGCACCCAGCACGGGGCGCGCGACGCCGCCCGAGAAACGCGCCCAGGTCAGCACGCGATGGATGCGGCCGAAACTGTCGACCGCCAGTTGTCCGCTGGCACCATCCAGGTAGGTGTCCGGATTGGCCAGCAGCCAGTCCATGTACGGCAGCAGCGCGTAAGCATCCATGCCGAAGGCGAACAGGCGCCCGCCAAGGCCGCTCGCACTGCCCAGATAATGCGACATCTCGTTGCGGTCGGGACGCCCCGGTACGGGGGAGAACAGCCAGGCCGCATCGCAGAACTCGACACCGTCGAGGTCGCGATCGAGGCTCGGGCTGACTTCACCGGAATTCACATGTGAAGTCGCGAACACCGGCACGTTGACGCCGGCAAGCTTGAGTTGCGGCATGAGCAGGCGCGCCTGTTGCGGGCGCATGCTGATGAAGGTGCCGGCGTGTTCCGGGGCGGCCCTGCCGCCACCGTCCGGAAGCGTGACGTCGGTGAGCTTGCCTGCGGCCTGCAGGATCGCGGTCTTGTAGTTGAACTCGCTTTCGCGGACGCGTGCCTCGCCGGCGATCTGGCCGCCACGCGCTTCGAACTGGGCGCGGAACGCGCGCGTGGCGCGATCGGCCCAGTCGGTCTCCGCGGAAATCATGGCGGCGTGCGTGATGCCGAGTCCGATCATGCGTTCGGCAGCCTGCGCGCCTTCGGCATCCGGCAGCAAGCCGAATTCGGCGCTGCCTTTGGGCGGGATCTCGCCGCTGTCCGGGTGGTTGAGGGCGAGCACGCGTACCGGCAGGGACTGGCGGAACAACTCGCCGACCGCTTCGCGCAGCAGGGGGCCGACGACGAAGCCGGCGCCATCCGCGACCGCTTTTTGATAGGCCGCGATCGCTTCCTGTGGTGTCTTGCCGGCGTCGTACGTGCGCAGTTGCGGGCGCGAAGCGCCGTCGTCGGCGAAGTAGGCGGCGAAGAAACCATCGCGGATGGACTGCGCGACGCTGGCCACCTGGCCGCCGAGCGGCAGGATCAGGGCAATCTGGCGGATGGCGCTGAAACCCTCGCGATGCATCGCATTGTCGGTGCCAGCCATCAAGGTGCCGACCGGGCGCTGCAGGTTCGGCATCTCGCGTGGCAGCGATTGCCCCTTCTTGCGCAGCGCCTGTTCGATCCACGGCAGCAACGAGTCGTCGGGACGCAGCGAACCGGCGCGGGCCTTGAGGCTGGCATCGTCGAGTGCGCCCAGGGTGGCGATGATCTCCGCGCGATTCGTCTCGCGATCGACCCCATCGAGATGACTGTCGAGCGCGGCACGGATGCGTGCGGCGGCGAAGCGGTTGCCGTTTGCCGTTTCGGCGCGCGCGCGCAGTTCGAGCACACGCAACATCAGGTTCGGCGGCACCGCGCTGTCCGGTGCGGCAAGCAGGGCTGCGGCGCGGCGCGGATCCTGGTTGCGCAACGCGAGTTCGGCATCCAGCAGGTCCAGGCGCAACGGTTCGTCGCCGCTCAGGCGCTTGCGGCGTATGTCCTCGATGGTCCGTGCAACGCCATCGAAATCACCGCCTTCGCGCATGATTTCGGCTGCGCGCAGGCGATAGCGTGCGCCCGTCTCGCTACCGCTGCGTGCGGACATCTCGAGATACATCTGCGCGGCCGCGTCCAGTTCGCCATCGTGCACGAGTTGCTCGGCCTGCGCCGAACGGCTGCTGCTGCCAAGATCGCTGACGGGCGCCGGCCCGGTGGTCGCACAACCGGCAAGGGCAAGCAGGGAGGCCAGCAGGAGAATGCGGAACGGCGGCTTGAACGGGACGGACAAGGGCATGGCGGGGCAGCTTTGCGGGAGCAGTCGCGAATGATAGCCCGGATGCGCGGGATGGCGCCCCGATTGCCGCGTCGTCCAGCATCCAGATGCGGCGCTGGCGATGCGATCCGCTATCCTCGCGGGTCGCAAGGGCCGGAGCAGGCAATGAACGACAAGCAGGGCCGATTGTGGGTAGTGGCCACCCCCATTGGTCATCTCGATGACCTCTCGCCACGTGGCGCCCGGATCCTGCGGGATGTCGCCCTCGTCGCTGCCGAGGACACGCGGCACAGCGGTCCCTTGCTCGCCCGTGTCGGCAGCCGCGCGAAAACGCTTTCGCTGCACGAGCACAACGAGCGGGAACAGGCGGAGCGCATCGTCCACGGTTTGCTCGAAGGCGGCGACGTTGCGCTGATCGCCGATGCCGGCACGCCGCTGG
>JBEBXZ010000155.1:0-5494 GCA_040391335.1 Dokdonella fugitiva
CCACGCGCCGGCATCATGCCGCTCGTGCCGGTGTAGCCTTCGGTCGCATGCTTGACCAGGGTATCGATACCGAGCGCAATACGCGGTCCCCAATGTGCCTTGTCGGTCAGCTTCGGTGCGCCGCCCGCGCCGGTCTCATGACAGGCGTGGCACAGATTCCCGAAGATCGTCTTGCCGTCGGTGGTGCCGCCATATGCAACCTGTGAAGCAGCCGCAGCCTTCGCGGCTTCCGCCGCGGCGGCGATCGCCGCGCGCCCGGTGTCACCGGCATAGACTGCACCAACGGGAGCCAATCGCTTCTCGATAACCTGCTCATAGCCGGGATTCGCAGGTACCGGATTTTTGCCATAGAAATGCACCGCCAGGGCAATGAGCAGCCCGGCAAGCGCAATCAGGCCCACGATCAGCTGGACGAAGTGTTTCAGGAAGACCGCATCGGTCTGGGGAACGGGATTGCTCACGAAGCCACCTCTTGCGAGCGCCCGGATATCCACCGGTACGCCAAAATTGACGGGCAAGTATATCCACGCCCGGCAAGTCACGAAAGAGCGGAGCATGATCCACGCCCGCCAGAAGCTCTCCGGCATGCCTCACCAGGCTGCGAGCTCCACTTGCGTTGCCCGGAACCGAGCCGGAAAGCACGGCGCAGAATGCGCGTCATGCGTTTTTCGAGCGGCGCAAGGCGACCGCCTTCCGCGCGGATGCTGTCGGCGGAGATGGCGCCCAAGCTTGCGCTATACTGCGCGCCCTTCGGGTAGCTGCTGGCTCAGTCCCACTGCCCTTGTTGAAGAAGTCACGCGCCCGTAGCTCAGCTGGATAGAGTACCGCCCTCCGAAGGCGGTGGTCGGGGGTTCGAATCCCTCCGGGCGCGCCATGTCCCCACGAAATCCCATGCGTTCCAGTGCAACGAAAAGCACTGCAGCCTCCACGCGGAGCGGCACTGCGCTCGTTTCGGGAATGACGATCGAAACCGGCCTCTCTTGCGGCCATGCGCGATTCGTCCCGGCGCTGCAAGCATGGATCGCCAGTACTTGCGACTCCCGGCTCCGCCCAGTTGCTGACGCTCTCCTCTCAACGACCGAAACGCGGCATATGCGACCAAGCGCGTGGTCGAGGCTGGAGCGTTCAGTCGATGCTGAAACTTTGCAGGGTGACCGGCACGCTGCCGTCGAAAGAAAGCTCAAGCTTCACATCATTCGCCGTGGCGATGGCCATTTCCGAGCTGAACGTGGTGAGCACGATCACGCGCGCCTCGCCGGCTGGCAACTGGATGCCGCGCAGGCTGCTGCAGCGGTCAGACGCGCCATCGGCGTCGTCATTGACATCAATGCAGTTGGTGAGCGGCGAAGCGGGTACGAACAACCCTTCGTACACCGCCATCAAGGTATCGGGAGCGGCACCGCAAGCCGCATGCGGGTCACCCGCCTTGCCGAAGCGCAGATTCAAGGTGCCGGACTCCTTGCCCGTATTGCGCACGGTGATCGCCTGGAACGGAACCGAACTGCCCGCCGTCGACAAGCTGGAACAACTCATCGGCCGGTTGAACGTCGAACTGCCCGGACCCAGCGAAAGCGCGAGATTGGAAAGGCTGCGCGGCCCCTCGAATTCGATATCGCGAAGAACCGCCTCACGCAGCAATGGCGGCTGCGCGGGGCCGATCTTCGCGATGTCGAACTTGATTTCCCGTGACAACTGGCCAAACGCAGCCGACAGCGTCAGCGACAGCCCCAGAGCCAGCGCAGCAACGGCGATGAGCTTACGCATGTTTCCTCCGATCCCAAGTCGTGGCGCCCAGCGGCACAGCGCTCCCGACAATGCGCCACTTCACCGGGCCAGACAAGACCGGGAATCCCACAAAAAGCGGATGCATTGTAGGGTTTTGTGAACTCCGTACCCCATTCAGCACGCCGCCCTGTTCCCGCGACGCGGGGAAATGAACGCGCATCCGGTGGATTTACCCCTTCTGCCGACCGACATGCATCGAATGCCATGCCCTCATTCCCACGCCCTTGCGTAGCGACGCCTGAATCCGGAGAAAGTCTGGCACGCGGCCCTTGCTTGCGCTTCAAACCACATCGGCAACGTGATAAACACGCCATCGAACCCGTGCGAATCGGACTGATGAACCACTGCCGCGACCATCAGGCACATTACGCGTGCCCAGAACTGCGTGCCTGCGCGCCAGTACGCGACTGTCGCGTCAGATGCGCCCAGTGATGGCGATCATGGAATCCGCGCGTCTGGCACGCTGGGTGCTGATGAGCGCTTTCGCGCTGGGAGCGGCGCCGCCGGCACAAGCCGCCCCGGTCGCGCCGATGACTGACTACACGATCGAAAGCGGCATGCTCGGCGATTCCCTGCTGATCTGGGCAACGCAGAGCCGCGTGCAGATTGTCTTCGGGCCGGACCTCGTCGCGCCCTACAAGGCACCGGCCTTGCGCGGGGCCTATACGCCGGGCGATGCCCTGGAAATCCTGCTGCGCGGCACCGGAATCGAAGCGGAATCCATCGGCGCCTCCTCCTGGATCCTCAAAAGACCCGTGAAGCCGCCACGCAGCATTGCTCCAAAAGCAGTACAAGCCTCGCTCGAAGCGGAATCGCCCGTGCGCCAGTTGGGCGCGATCAGCGTCTACAGCCGCCCGCTGCTGCGTATCGCTGCGGAATCATCGATGCCGGTCACCACCATTACGCGCGATGAAATCGAAGCAAGCGGCTATCTGACGCTGTTCGATCTGCTGCGCGCGCAACCCGGCGTGCAGGTCACGAGCCAGCCGGAACAGATGGGCGGCAGCAGCGGTGCGACGTTCACGACCGGAGCCACCGGCGCAGCATCGGTCGCCCTGCGCAGCCTCGGCGCGAAAGCGACCTTGTTGCTGGTCGATGGACGACGCATGACCAACTATGGATTGGCCGCCGATGCGACGGGCAGCGTCGCCGATATCGGCACCATTCCTTTGGCCATGGTCGAGCGCATCGACATCCTGCGCGAGGGCGCGGCAACGCTGTATGGCGCCGATGCGATGGCAGGCGTCATCGACATCAGCCTGCGCAAGGATTTCGATGGCGGCGAAGCTGGCTTCGTGCTTGGCACATCAAGTCGCGGTGATGCGACGCATCGGCAGGTCTCGGCAACGTTCGGCAAGCGGCTCGACAATGGCGCGAGCAGCGTCTTCATGTTCGATCTGGTCGACAGGGATCCGCTGCTCGGCGACCGCCGCGACTGGTACAGCCTCGATCGCCGCAATGATGGCCTGCGCGATGACCGCAGCGAGTATTCATTTCCGGGCAATCGCCTGATCACGGACGCCACCGGCATCCGGTCACTCGTCGCGCGCGACGGCTGCCGCATCGAGGACCTCGATGACGACGGCGTATGCCGCGACGATCGGGCGAAGGCGACATCGCTGAAAGCCGGCCGCAAGTCTGCGTCAGCACGCGGCTATGTGCAGGGTTCGCTGTTCACGGGCATCGAGGCTTATGCCGACGTGCGGCTGACGCAAACGCGGCAAAGCCAGCAATCGGCGCCCACCCGCGCAACAATCCTGATTCCCGACGACAGGAACCCCGCGCTTTCACAACAAGTGCAATATGCATTCTGGGATGTCGGCCCCGTGAAGCAGTCCACGGTCTCCTCGCTTTCGCGCATCGATCTCGGAATCGCCGGCAATCATCTCGACTGGAACTGGGATGCCGGCGTCGATGCCGAACTCAGCCAGGTCGAAGACGACATTTCCGGACTCGTCAACCGCATCGGCTTCGAGCAGGTGGCGAGCCTCTACGGCTATCGGTTCGACCAGCGCCCCGCGCCTCGCGAAATCATCGATCTGCTCGCGCCGGTGGTCAGCAACGAAGGGCGATCGCAATCCGCCGGGGTGCGCGCCACCGCGTCACGCGACTTCAGCGTATGGAGCGGACGAACGGTGCACATCAACCTTGGCTTCGAGAGCCGGCGCGAATCGGTGCGCCTGCGGCCCGATGCTTCACTGGTTTCGGGCGAACTGCTCATCGAGGAACCCGTATCCCCTTTTGATGCGAAACGCTGGAACAGCGCGCTCTACGCACATCTCGATCTGCCGCTCGTCGCCAACGTGAATGCCGATATCGGACTGCGCCTGGAACACGCCGAGCAACACGGCGATTTTGCCGCGCCCGCGCTCGGCCTGCGCTGGACGCCGACCGAATCGATCCTGCTGCGTGCTGGCGCCGCGAAGGGGCGACGCGTTCCGACCCTGCTGGAGCAACGTGGACTCGATGCGTCGGCATTCTCATCAGGATATGAGTACATCGAGGTCCCGCTTTCCCTGCTGCCCTGCGCCTTGAGCAATACAGCGGAGCCCACGCGCTGCCTGCTCGAACTGCGCCCGCAGATCGGGCCTGCGCTACGCGCGGAACATTCGCGCAGCATGCACGCCGGAATGATCTGGGAACCCTCGCGCGCATTCAGCATCGGCATCGATCTATACCAGTTGCGGCGCGACGACGAGATCGGCCTGATTCCGCTCGGCTATGCCTTGCAGAATGCGAGCCTGTTCCCGGACTTCCTGTCACGCGATGCGGAGGGTCGACTCGATGCGCTGAACATCTATCGCGTCAACCTCGGACGCACGACCACGCGCGGCATCGATGCCAACCTGGACTGGAACATCGAGACCGCCAACCATGGCAACTTCGCCTTCCAGCTCGGCGTCAATCACATCGGCAAGCTCGGCATGCGCGCATCTCCCGCCAGTGCCTCGCTCGATCGCGCAGGCCATGCCGACCATCCGAAATGGACGGCATCGACTTCAGTGCGCTGGATGCATGCGGATTGGGCGGCGACCGTGGGCCTGAACCATGTCGGCAACTACGCCTATTCGGATTATGCGGATGATGCGCTGGCCTGCCCGGCCTACCGGCAAGCTGTCGGAAAATGCTCGACACCCGGTTTCACGCTGGTCAATTTCAACATCACCCAGTCGCGCTGGGCTCCTTGGCGCCTGATGTTCAATGTGGCGAATGTCTTTGACCACATGCCGCGCTATTACCGCGAATCGGCCGGCGGCTACAATCCGCTGTTCGACGATCCGGTCGGCCGCTACTTCTCGATCGGCGCGACGCGCAGCTTCTGACTGCCGGCGCACCACTGCGCACCCGCCCGACCATGCGCGCAGATGCGCTAGCATTCCTCGCGCGAACGCGTGGTTCACCGCCCGGCGCCCACGGAGGACTCCCGCTTGCCCCGCATCCTGCATACCGCCGACTGGCAGATCGGCCGCATCTACAACCAGTTCGATGCGGAAGACGGCGCCCTGCTCGCCGATGCGCGTTTCGGGGTCGTCGAACGTCTTGCCGCACTGGCCAGGCAACACGCCGTCGACGCCGTAGTCGTTGCCGGCGACGTGTTCGATGCGCAAGGTGTCGCCGATCGCACGATCCATCGCCTGTTCAATGCGATGCAGGGTTTCTCCGGTCGCTGGATCCTGATTCCCGGAAACCACGACGCGGCACTGGCCGA
>JBEBXZ010000156.1:0-5439 GCA_040391335.1 Dokdonella fugitiva
TTGCCATGCCGTTGGCATTCACGCTGCCGAGCGGATCGCGGAACGATTCGGCGACGCGCGACTGCCCGGCGAGATGGAAGATCGCCTGCGGCGAAACCTCGGCGATCAGGGCGCGGCACGCCGCCGGGTCGGCCAGATCCAGCGCACGTAGCTGCAGACGCGGATGATCGGAAATGCCGAGTTCGTCGAATCGCCAGCTGTTCGCGCCGCTCGCCGGTCGATGGCAACCGACAACCTCGACACCATCGCGCAACAGGCGCGCGGCGAGCCATGCCCCATCCTGTCCGCTGATGCCGGTGACGACAACGCGAGTGAGAGCATTCATGTCCGGGCCTCCACGAAACTGCCGTTCCTGGTCATCGCGGCGTGGTAATCCGAAGGTGCCGGTGCGCTGTCCGCCACGGAAATGACTTCAGCGATACCGAGCGTCGCGGCCGCCTCTCGCAGTCCGGTCGCCATGCGGTCGCGTGGATCGATCGCACAATCGACGACCTCGATCGCGTGCCGCGACAGCCATGCCGACAATACCGCCGCATCGCAGGCAACGAGTGGCACGTGCTCGACGATGACCGGACCGGATGCACTCTCGCGCATCAGGACGAGCGTGTCGCGGTGGATCGCCGCATGCCAGACATCGTAGCCATCCAGGATCGCATCGTCGCCGACAGCGGCCAGGCGAAGCACGCGGGGCGCCGGCAGATCGGCAGCGTTTGCATCGGCATAGATGCGGCGTACGCGCCAGTCGAGCACGCGACGCTCGAACGAGAACAATGTCGCGCCGACGTCGGCCTCGTAATGTGGCCAGCGCTCGCGCAGGACCTGCATGCCGCGCTGGCCGAGCGCCAAGCGCCGCTCGATGCCGAAGCTCAGGCTGCGCTCGTGATGGACCAGCACGTTGCCGGCGATGACATGCCGCCAGCCATTGGCGATCGCACGCTGGCAGAAATCGTTTTCCTCGCCATAGCCCTGCGGGAATGCCTCGGCATCGAACAAGCCGATCGCATCCAGCACCTCGCGCCGGATATACATGCAGAAGCCGTTGCCGGTCGGCAGCACCGGCCTGACGTGCCCCGCCTCCTGCCACAGTGCGCGCGCCGCATGCGTGAAACGCCATGCCGAGGGCCAGGGATTTTCGTGTTCGAGTTCCGGCACCGAGAATGCGCCGGCGTTGTCGGATACCGCAGTGGCTGTGGCGATGTCCGCTTGCGCGTAGACCGCCAGCCGCAAGCCCTGCAGCCAGTTCGCGGCGACCTCGGTGTCCGCGTTGAGCAGCACGACGTCGGCATTGCCCGCGAGCTGCATGCCGCGATTGACGGTCGCGGTAAAGCCGAGATTATGTGCATTGTGCAGAACTTCGACATGGTCGCGATGCGCATGGCGCGCGATCAGCGGTGCGATCGCCGGCTCGCTGCTCGCATCGTCGATCAGGATCAGGCGCGAATTGCCCGTCGTATGCGCGAGCACGGATGCGATGCAGCGTTCGACGGCATCCGCCGCGTTGTGGATCGGGATGATGATCGCGACTTCGCGCTGCAAGTCCCCCGCATCCGCGATCGGGGGCGTGGAATCGAGTGGCGCCAGCGCGGTCGGCGTGCTGGCCGGATGGACTCCGTCCACGCCTATCTCGATAGAAAATGCGCTCGCGTGCAATGGCTCGCCATGGCGCTCCGCACGCACGACGACACCCAGTCGCGCATGCCCGGACGGCGAGAACGGGATGTCGTACCGGAGCTGTCCCTGTGCGTCGGCTGCCACGTCGCAGAAATATTCGCCGTCCAGTTCCAGGGCAACCACCGAAGGCCATGCGCGCGGAAGTTCGAGGCTGCGCCCATCCCAAAGGATCCCGGCACAGGTCGGTCGGGTGGTCGCTTCGGACATGCGGTGCTCGCGACTCATTCAGTCCGCACTGCGATCAGGGCGGCGCGCATCAGCCGTCCCGTGGGTCCGCGCGTTCGGTTCGATCCACGCCTTGATTGCGGGCATCGCGAGACCCTGGATGCCGCATGCCACGAGATCGTCGTGCAGGCGTTGCGTGGCAGCCAGCGGGTCGGCGATCAGCGCATCGTAGTCGACCAGGACGCGGGGCCAGCCTTCGCTCGCGGAAAATGCCGCGCCGGTATAGCGCTTCCACAATGCGAGCGCCGCCTCGTTCGACATGCCATCGCGGCGTTCGAGCGAATCGGCGACGTCGAATACATTGCGCGTGACGTGCACGAACACCGGTCGCGTCAGCTGCGGCAGCAACTCGCGCGCGAGCAGGCAGAGTCGTGGTTCCTTGATGAACCACGGACGCCGCGGTTCGAGGGTTTCGAGGACCGCCGCGCTCTCGCGACGGAATGCGTCGACGGCGGCAGGCGGCGCATCGTGCGCCGGATCGCGCCAGTCACCGCCGGCAGCCGCGAGGCGGCGCACGCAGGCCATGTGCAGGTCGGCGTGTTCGTAGTGACCCTTCGGATTGTCCGGGCCGCGCAACAGGCGTTCTTCGGGGCCGGGCCATGCCCCCAGCAGGGCGAGCAGGCCGCCGACACTCGAAGTACCCGAGCGGTGCATGCCGAGCACGACGATCTGGCCGCTGGCATGTGCGCCGAGCGCATCCGGACGATGCGCGGCGGGTGTGGCTCCGGCCGCCGCGAAGTCCGCGCCGCGCGCGAGCAGTTCGACGAGGCGATCCGCGCTGGCATCGAAATGCTGCGTATCGGCGAATGCCTGCGCATTGCGTCGTGCGTCACTACGCAATGACGCCTGGTTCGCCACGGTTTCACGCAGCAGTTCCTGCAAGGCATCCGGGTCCGGATCGGCCCAGCGCTGTCCCGGGGTCCGCGGATCCTCACGGTCGCCGCGCAGCGCGAGCGCCTGCCCGAACTGCGTGACCAGCGCCTGCTGGCTGCCATACGCCGGAGCGAGGACGATCAATCCGCACGCCAGCGCATCGCGCAGCGTCGCATCCCAGCCCGCGCCGCGCCGCGCACTGACATAGGCATCGCCGGCGGCCAGCCAGTGCGCACGTTGCGCGAATGGGAAACCCCAGCCGGACACGATGCGCACGGTCGCTCCATCGGCGACGAGTGCCGCTTCGAGGCTGGCGCGGATCGCCACTTCGTCGTCGCCGGGAGCGATGCGCATGACCAGTTCGACCGGATCATCCGCCGCGAAGGCGCGCTGGAATGCGCGCAGCACGAGTTCCGGCGCATCGCGCTCGAGCTGCTCGGCAAAGCTCATGAAGACGAAGCGGCCTTGCGGCTGGCGCGGTGCGGGAACATCGGGATGGCAATATTCGCGATCGACGCCGAGTGGCAGGACTTCGATCGCGGCCACCACGCCGGCCGAGCGGAACGTGTCGCGCTGGAAGTCGTCCGGCACGACGACCAGGTCGAAGCGGTTGTAGTAGTCCACCTGATCCGCGGGCAAGCTGGACCATTCACTGAAGGCGAGGGCGGCGCGATGACGCCCTCGCGCGGGTGTTTTCCGGCTTGTCGGCGCGCATACCAAGGCGGCTTCCGGCATCGCGTCCAGGCTGCGATTCGCCGCCAGCGTCAGGCGGAAATCCTCATCGTCGAGATATTCGGGAGCAACCGGTTCATAGCCCATGCGCAGACCACGCGCATCGAGGCGCCAGAGCAGGTTGCGCACGAGTTGGCCGTGCGCGTGCGATGCGCTTGCGCTGCCTTGCCAGAGCAGCGTACCGCGGTAGCGTTCGCGCAGGCGTTGCTGCCAACGGGCCGCGAACGTCGCCCGACTCTGCTGCCAAAGACGTTCGCGGAAACCGCCATCGTCCTGGGTCGAACCATGCTGGTCATGGCGCAGCGTGACGGCGCCGGCGACGACGCTGGCGATGCCCGCGTCCGCCGCGCGCAGGCAGTAATCGGTGTCTTCGAAATAGCTGTGGAACGCTTCATCGAGTACGCCGATGCGTTCGAGGCAATCGCGGCGCAGGTAGGCGACCGCGAATGCGATGCCCTGCACGCGCCGCGTGCGCGTGAACTGCCCGACATCGAGTTCCTGCAGCCCCGATTCGGATTGCTGGCCCCAGAGTCGTTCGGATTCGATGAACCCACCGAGATGGAACAGTCGCTTGCCGGGCGCGGGTCCGAGCAGGCGGCAACCCACGATGCCGTGATCCGGGGCCGCATAAGCCGCATCGCGCAGGCGGTTGAGCCAGTCCTCCTGCGTGAAGTCGAGATCGTTGTTGAGCAGCACGACGTCGTCGTCGGGCGGCGCGGCGGCGATGCCGGCGTTCATGCCTCGAACGAAACCGAGGTTCTCGGGCAGGCGCACGATCCGCACGCGATCCGCATAGGCATCGAGCGCGCTCGCGGTTTCGTCCTGCGAACCGTTGTCGACGACGATGATGCGAGCTTCATCGAGGTCGCAGGCGAGCAGCGAATCGAGACTGTGTCGGGTCAATGGCCACTTGTTCCAGGCCAGGATGATCAGGGATGCGCCGCGCATCGCCTAGGCCTCGTCCTTGCGCGACTTGGGCCAGAGCAGGGCGAATGCATCATCGACCTCGCCCTTTGCCTGATCCGCGATCGGCGTCAGCAGCAGGTTGGCGCCGTTGTCCGGCGTGCCGGGCGCCGCCTTGCCGGATTTGCGCAGGTCGCCCAGCACCTCGTGTTCAGTGCGCGGTGCATCGTGCAGGGCGGCGGCCCTGGCCAGAACGCGCAGCGGCGTGCTGCCGAGACGTGCGGCGAGTTCACCGAGTTTGCGCGCTTCATCCTCGGTCATTTCGGCTCGCCCACCAGATGCAGTTCGCGGTGGTAGGCCGCGAAGACCTCGTCGCGATCGCCTTCGAGAATGCTCTTGCCGTGTTCGACCCACAGAAGCCGATCGCACAGCGCCGCGACTTGCGTTTCGGCATGACTGACGAGCACCACGGTATGACCCTGGCGCATGCGCTCGCGCAATGCATTGCCGGACTTTTCCTGGAATTCGGCATCGCCGACCGCCAGCACCTCATCGATCAGCAGGACATCCGGTTCCGCCTGCAGCGCGACCGAGAAGCCGAGACGCATGACCATGCCCGAGGAGTAGGTCGCGATCGGTTGCTCGAAGAAATCACCGAGTTCGGAGAATTCCTTGATCGCGGGCAGGCGTGCGACGATTTCGCGCTGGCGCAAACCGAGCATCAGCCCGGACAGCACCGCGTTGTCGCGCCCGCTCAGGTACGGCGTGAAGCCGAGCGCCAGCGACAGCAACTGGCACGAGACCGGCGCGCGGCGCATCTGCCCGCGATCCGGTCGCAGGATGCCGGCGATCACGCGCAGCAAGGTGCTCTTGCCGGCGCCGTTGCGACCGATCACGCCGAGGCGTTCGCCGCGGCGCAAGGTCAGGCTGACGTGTTCGAGGGCCCAGAACTTGCCGCTGCCGACGCGGCTCTGTGCATCGAGGCGACGCCGACGTTTTCGAGTTCGACCAGGTTTTCCATGTCAGACCGCCAGC
>JBEBXZ010000157.1:0-5436 GCA_040391335.1 Dokdonella fugitiva
CTCGCACATGCTTCACGAGCTATGGCGGAACCTCCCCCTATTCCAGCGACGTGGTCGATTTCGCCAGTGACTTGCGTTCGATCGCGCGTTCGGCGAATGCCATGCCGACGTCGGCGGCAGTCTTGAGGGCGGTGAAGAGGACGAGGGGAAGAATCGCGGTGCTGCCTGCGGCGGTTCCGGCGCCGATGCCGATCGCGAGGTGCATCGGGATCACGCGCAGGTAAGGCATGAACATCATCGCGCCGAGGTTGGGGCGGCCGCGTGCGTCGCGTGCGAGTACCTTGGGCTGGTCGAGCATCTGGCCGATGGCGAAGGTCGCGCCGCCGAGCAGCAGCCACGGCCAGTCCGATGCGGCGACATCTTCGCGCCCGATCAGGAAGACCAGGTAGACGGCATGGAAGATGCCGTAGTGCATCAGGAAGAACCAAGCGGTGCTGCGTTTCCCCGCATCGGTCTCGGGCACCGGCCTGCCATTCGCGGTAAGGCCCTCGGTCGTGAAGTGCCGCAGGCTCAACATGCGGTGCGTGTTGAGCAGGCCGATGACGACGCTCTGCATCCAGAACGGCCACATGAGCAGCCCCACCGACCATCCCTGCCAGAGGGCGATGACGAGGACGACCGCATTGCCGATCAGCAGTCCGTGAATTTCTTCGCGCATGCCGATGCGCAATGTGGATGATGGAGAAATGGTCATGTGTTCAGTCCATGAAGGCCAGATCGGCGCGGTCGGCGCACGGGAGCGTGGACGGGTTTCGATTGATCGCCAACGATGCGCGAGGCCTGCTCTTTCGCGAACGGCAAGGCCACGCCCGTGTCAGGGCTCGCTGGCCGACGCCACGGTCGTGCCGGCCAGCGCATCCAGCAACCACACGCGCGCTGCCTGCCAGTGGCGTTTGACGGTGGCCGGTGAAATCGCCATTGCCAGTGCGACGTCCTCGATGCTCAATCCGCCGAAATAGCGCAGTTCGACGATGCGCGCCTTCGCAGGATCGATGGATTCGAGCTGGTCGAGTGCGCTGTTCAGGTCGATCAGGTCGATCTCCGATTCCATGGCGAGATCGTTCAGCGCCGACAGGGTGATGCGTTCGCCGCCGTCGCGCTTGGCGCGTGCGCGGTGGCGCGCGTGGTCGATGAGGATTTCGCGCATGAGCCGCGCGGCCACGCCAAACAGCATGCTGCGGTTTTCGATCGCGATCGGGGTGCCGCCAGCCAGTCGCAGCCAGGCCTCGTTGACGAGTGCCGTCGGCTGCAGCGTGTGGTTGTGGCGTTCCTTGCGGAACAGGCGTGCGGCCATTTCGCGCAGTTCCGGGTAGAGCGTCCGGATCAGGCGTTCGCGCGCTTCGGCATTGCCCGCGCGTGAGGATTCGAGCCATTCGGTGATGTTGGCAGGCATGGCGCGAGTCTACCGCTTGAGCATGGATTGACGCAGGGCAGGCCCCATCGGGACTGTCGGGACACCGCGCTTCGTTGAAGGCGCTGGATCCGGCCCCGCGCCGGGACGACGAGCCATTCCTGGCTTCCGGTGCGTGTCGGGAAGATTGATTGTTCCGTGTAGCCGGGGGCGAGGCTCCCGTGTTGTTTTCTCCAGGAGCGCGACGCTGCACTAGACTTGGGCGGGGCGCTTCCGGGGAGCACGGATTGGATCTGCACGTTGAAGTCGAAGCCATGCGCCTGCTCGAACTGGCGCTCGCGATCGAGCCTGCCGCGCGCGAGGCGTGGCTCGCCGGGCAGGACATGCCCGATCCAGTACGCGAGCGGCTGCGGCAGTTGCTCAGACATGGCGGACGAACGTCCGGCTTCCTGGAATCGCTGGCGCTGGACGTGCTGCCGGAATCGGCATTGCCGCCGTATTTCGCCAAAGGGGAGGTCATCGGAACCTGGCGCCTGCTGCACGAGATCGACGCCGGTGGCATGGGCGTGGTGTACCTCGGCGAACGCGCGGATGGCAGTTACGAGCAGCAGGTGGCGATCAAGTTCGTGCGACTGGATTCGCGGGGAAGCGGCAGCGTTCACCCGGCGGAGCTGATTGCGCGTTTCGAGAACGAAAGACGATTGCTGGCGCGCATCGAGCATCCGAACGTGGCGCGCATCCTCGATGGCGGACGAACCGATGCGGGCCTTCCCTACCTCGTCATGGAACTGGTCGACGGCGTCGCGCTCACCGAACACTGCGAGCGGGAAAACCTCGACGTGCGGGCGCGGGTAGCACTGTTCTGCAAGGTCTGCGATGGCGTCGAAGCCGCCCACCGGCACTTGATCGTCCATCGCGACCTCAAGCCGGCGAACATCCTGGTCGGCGCGGATGCCGAACCGCGCCTGCTCGATTTCGGCATCGCGCGCGTGCTCGATGCGGAGCGAGCCGGCTCCGAGCAGACCACCACGCTGGCCATGACGCCGGCCTATGCCAGTCCGGAGCAGGTGCGCCTGGAGCCGCTGACCACGGCATCGGATGTGTATTCGCTCGGCGTGGTCCTGTACGAGCTTCTGGCGGGCGATCGGCCGTATTCGCTGGACGGCCTCAGTCCGATGCAGAGCGAAGCCGTGATCTGCGAAACGACGCCGCCGTCATTGCGCCGTACGCTCGCATCTGCCGCGGCTTCGGGTACGCCGGGGCCGGAGCGCTTGCGCGATATCGGTGGCGATCTCGAGCGCATCGTTGCCAAGGCCCTGCACAAGGAACCTTCCCGGCGCTATCGCTCGGCTGAAGCCTTCGGCGAGGATCTGCGGCGCTATCTCGATGGGCGACCCGTGATCGCCCATCCGGATTCCCTCGGCTATCGCATCGGCAAGTTCGTGCGCCGCCATCGCATCGGCACTGCCGCCGCCGTGCTGGCACTGGCACTGATCGGCGCGAGCAGCGCCCTCGCGATCCACAAGGCGATCGAATCGCGGCGTTCCGCGGCCGACGCCGCGCTCATCAATGCCTTCCTGATCGACGTGCTGATGGCATCCAATCCCTACGCATCGGGGTCGGAAATCACGCTCGGCGATGCCCTGGACGAGGCGGCCAGGAAGGTCGACGAGCGATTCGGCGATCGTCCCGATCTGGTCGTGGACATCCGCAACACGCTTGCCGGGAGCATGTTCGCTCGCTATCGCCTCGAAGCGGCCGAAACGCAGGGGCTGCGCGCGCGGGCCGATGCCGAGCGCGTGTTCGGACCGAACGATCCACGCACGGTGCGCGCCATCTCGATTCTCGCCAGCGTACGCAAGGACCAGAATCGCACCGATGAGGCGAAACTGCTGTTCGACGAGGCATTGCGGCGCATGGAGGCTGGCGGCAATACGGCAACCGCCTTGTACGGCACCGTGCTCAACGACATGGCGGTCATGCATCTGGTGCAGGAGGATTTCGTGAGCGCGGAGCGATACCTGCAGCGCGCCATGCAAGCCGACGTGGGCGCCAGCGACGCGGCTTCGCAACAGGAACGCGCATCCACGCTGGCCAACATGGCGCAGGCGCAACGCGGCCTCGGCCACCTGGATCGGGCCGACGAACTGTATCGGCAGGCCGAACCGGTGCTGGCTGCGCTGTACCCGCAAGGCAGCCCGCAACTCGCGGTGATCCTCAACAATCGGGCGCGGCTGGCGCGCGTCCGCGGCGACATGCAACAGGCACTCGATCTGCAGAAGCAGGCAGTCGTCATGCACCAGCGCGCGTTCAATGGCGACCACGTCATGATCCTGGTGCCGATGACCAACCTGGCGCGGCAGGCGCTGGATGCCGGCCAGCCGGAACTCGCGCTGGAATGGGCGGAGCAGGCGGTGGCAATGGCCGATCGTCTCTACCCGGATGCCACGCATCATTACCAGGTCAATGCGCTGGCGGCGCTGGCCGGAACCCGCATGGCGCGCGGCGAACCGGAAATCGCGGCCGGCCTGCTGCAGCGCATTCGCACGCTGGGGGAAAAACTGGAAAACCAGCCGAAATCCACGCGCGACTACGTGGATGGCCTGATCGAGGATTTCTGCAGGACGCTGCCGCGGGAGCGGTCGATCTGTGCGCCGCCCCCGTGATGGCGGCGCACAGGTTCTTGCGGGTGGCGGGGGAGCGAAACGAGAACCCCGGGAATCAGGCTTGCGCGGCCAGCCACTCGTCGTCGGAACCCTCGTTCACGCCTTCGAACAGGAAGGTCGAGAGATAGCGCTCGCCCGTGTCGGGCAGCATCGCGAGGATGACGGAACCCTGCGGCGCCTTTTCGGCGACCTGCAACGCGGCGGCGAGCGTGGCGCCGGCCGAGATGCCGACGAAGATGCCTTCCTTGCTGGCGATCAGGCGTGCCGTATCGCGGGCGATGACATCATCCACCGGCAACACCTGATGCGCGACTTCGCGGTTGAGCACGCCGGGCACGAAGTCCGGCGTCCAGCCCTGGATCTTGTGCGGCTTCCACTCCTGGCCCGACAGCAGGGCTGCACCGAGCGGCTCGCTGGCGATGACCTGAACCTCGGGACGCGCCACGCGCAAGACTTCGCCGACTCCGGTCAGGGTTCCGCCGGTGCCCCAGCCGGTGACGAAATAGTCGAGCCGCCTGCCGGCGAAATCACGCAGGATTTCCGCTGCGGTCGTGTTGCGGTGATATGCCGGATTGGCCGGATTCTCGAACTGGCGGGCGAGGAACCAGCCGTGCTTTTCGGCAAGTTCGGCGGCCTTGCGCACCATGCCGGTGCCGCGCTCGGCGGCGGGCGTCAGGATGACCTTGCCGCCATAGGCGCGGATCAGCTTGCGGCGCTCGATCGAGAACGTTTCCGTCATTACCGCGACGAACGGATAGCCACGCGCGGCGGCGACCATCGCGAGCGCGATGCCGGTATTGCCCGAAGTGGCTTCGATGATCGTCTGGCCCGGTTTCAGCGCGCCGCTGCGTTCGGCATCAAGCACGATGGCGAGGGCGAGGCGATCCTTGACCGAGCCGCCCGGATTGAACGATTCGACCTTGACGTGAAGATCGACATGCGCGGGCGCGATGCGCTGCAGCTTGACGATGGGCGTGTTGCCGATGGTGTCGAGAATGGATGCGTAGGACATGGCGTTCGGATCTCCAGGAAAGAAATCAGGCCGCGCGCAGGTGGGGCGCGGCAGCGGGAATCGCGGTCAGCGGCGCAGCGCCGAACCAGTGTAGTCGATCGGCCAGGCCGGCGACCTCGCCCAGAATGAGCAGGGCCGGCGAGTGCACGGCGTGTCGAGTCGCCAGATCGGCCAATTCGTCGAGCCGGCCGGTGACGATGCGCTGTTCCGGGCGCGAGCCGTTTTCGATCAGTGCGAACGGTGTGGCCGGCGCGCGACCGCCGGCAGTGAGCCGCGCCTGCAGCGCGTCGAGTCCACTGACCCCCATGTAGATCGCCAGGGTCTGGCGTTCCTGGGCGAGCGCCTGCCAGTCGAGCGTGTCGAATGAATCGCGGCAATGGGCAGTCACCAGACGCACCGATTGCGCA
>JBEBXZ010000158.1:0-5403 GCA_040391335.1 Dokdonella fugitiva
CGTGCCGCGCAAGATCCACCTTGTGCCCGGAAACGATGACGCCTTCGCGGGCAAGTCGGCGTTGCTGCTCGAGAAACGCTTCGCTGCCGGGCGCGAAGGCAAGCCGCCCATCCGAGCGCAATACGCGATGCCAGGGCATTGTCGCCTCCGCACCGGCCTCGCCCAGCACGCGCCCGACCAGACGCGCGCGTCGCGGCAATCCGGCGCGCGCGGCGACTTCACCATAGCTGGCGACACGGCCGCGCGGAATCGCCGCGACGACACGCCGGATCGCAAGATGATCGGGATGCACTGACTTCATGGCGTGCGCACGCTAGCATAGCGCTCGCATTCTTCGTGGAGATCGTCATGCAGAGCTTCGAACAAATCCGCTCGCATGCAAGTACCCGGCACAACCTGCGCACGAACGACCCTTACCTCATCAGCTTCGACCTGACGCTTGAGCATGGCCGTCACCAGGGACTTTATCTTGCCGAGATGGAAGACGAGGAAGGCCACAAGCACCTGCGCATTTCAACTCCGATCGGCCCGGCAACCGGCCTCGATGCGCTGCGTTGCCTGCGCTTCAACTGGGAACAACGTACCGGCTATCTGGCGATCAGCGACCTCGACGGTTCGCCATACCTGCACCTGGTCGAGAACCGCCCGTACAAACTGCTGCAAGGCGATGAACTCGATCGGGTGGTGACCGAGCTCGGCCAGTTGGGCGACCGGCTGGAGCAGGCGATTTCCACCGGCGGCGACGCGTTCTGAAGCAGCCCGGCCGCGCGTGGGCATCGCCACTCCAAAGCCATCCCGCGCGGGCGGGATCGAATCGCTGCGTCGCGCCATGACGCAGGCCGGCTGATGCGCACGCTCGAAACCTGCATGCGCAGTGGGCGCGACAACATGACCGCGCTGCGCCTGCTCGCCGCAACGCTGGTCGTGCTCGGGCACAGCTACGTTCTCGCCGGTCCGGGCAGGATCTTCGACGATCCCGTGTATCGGCTGCTCGGGCACAGTTTCAGCCATCTGGCCGGCGTCATGATGTTTTTCACGCTCAGCGGCCTGCTGATCACGCTGGCCTGGCAACGGCGACCGGATATCCGCTATTTCCTGCGCTCGCGCGCGATGCGCATCCTGCCGGCACTGATCGCCTGCGTCAGCGTGAGCGCGCTGCTGCTGGGTCCGTTGCTGACCAGCGAACCCTTGCAGCGCTATCTGGGTTCAGCGCAGCCCTGGGTCTATATCGGCGGCAACGCCAGCCTGCTGCATCTGCAGTGGCTGCTGCCCGGCGTTTTCGAAACCAACCCAGGCTCCGATCATGTCAACGGCTCGTTGTGGACATTGCCGGTCGAAGCCGGCCTCTACCTGGTGGTCGCCGCACTGGGACTGATCGGCGCGCTGCACCTGCGCGCATGGATCGCCAATCTCGCGGTGCTCGGCATCGCGATCGCGTTCCTGCATGGGCCACTCAGCGCGCCGGGCAATACCGCGCTCGAACCGGCACTGGTCGCATTCTTCACGTTCGGCGCCCTGTGCTGCATCAACCGGCGCTGGCTGCCGATTTCCGGCTGGATCCTGCTCGGCATTGGCGTGCTGGCATGGCTATTCAGGAACAGTGGGGCGTATCCCTTGCTGCTTGCCCTGTCGATTGCGTATGCAACGCTGTGGCTGGCCTACGCGCCACGCCTGCCGGAAGTACGGCTCGGCGATCTGTCCTACGGAACTTACCTGTGGGGATTTCCGGTGCAACAAACGCTGATCGCAGGGTTCGACCTCCGCAGTCCGCTGCTCGTCTTCTGCCTCGCGCTACCGGTCACGCTGTTGCTCGCCGCACTGTCGTGGCGCCTCATCGAACGCCCCTGCCTGCGCTGGAAAGCCAGCGCCCAGGCAAATCGAACCGCAAGCTGAGCAATCGGCCCGACCCGCATGACGCGGGCAGACGTTCCGTCTAGCCGTCAAGCCCGAAATACTGCAGGGCGCGAACGAGCATCCAGGCGAGAAAAGCGGTCACCGGAATCGTCAGCAACCACGCCCACACCATGCGCTCGACGATCGTCCAGCGGATCGCCGAGAAGCGCTTGGCCGCACCGACACCCATGATCGCCGCGGAAATATTGTGCGTCGTCGACACCGGAATACCGAAATGCGAGGCGGCAATGATCACCGACGCCGACGCCGTTTCAGCAGCGAAGCCGTTGACCGGATGCAGCTTGACCAGCTTGTGCCCGAGCGTCTTGATGATGCGCCAGCCACCCGCAGCGGTGCCGGCCGCCATGGTGAGTGCGCAAACGATCTTGATCCACATCGCGATCTCGAACTGTTTGTCGGCATCCTCCGCGACACGCAGGAAGTTGAGCCAGTCCGGCAGGCCTTCGAAGGTGCCCGACGCGGTCGCTCCCGCCAGCGCGAGGGCGATGATGCCCATGGTTTTCTGCGCGTCGTTCATGCCATGCGAGAGGCCCATGGCACTGGCCGAGAAAATCTGCGCCTTGCCGAAGAACGCATTGAGCACGCGCGGACGCGAAATCTTCTGCAGCACGCCCGAGCGTGACCCGAGGAACCAAACAAAGGCGAATATCGCACCCATGATCGCGAAACCGAGCACGAAACCCATGAATGGCGAACTGAACATCGGCAGCACGACTTTCGGCAGCAAACCGCGCCCCTGCCACCAGTGCTCGCCACCTTCCCACCAGATGATCGACGACCAGTTGTCATGCGCCGCAGCCAGCGCGGCACCACACAATCCACCCACCAGCGCATGCGAGGAGCTCGACGGAAGCCCCCACCACCAGGTGATGAGATCCCAGATGATCGCCCCCATCAGCGCGCAGATGAGGATCTGCGGCGTGACGGCGACGACACCGGCGTCGATCAGCCCGGAAGCGATCGTCTTGGCCACCGCAGTGCCCCAGAGCGCACCGATCAGATTCGTGAAGGCAGCCAGCATCACTGCCTGGCCAGGGCTCAGCACCTTGGTCGCGACCACGGTGGCGATTGAATTGGCGGTATCGTGAAAGCCGTTGATGTACTCGAAAACGAGCGCAACGACGACGACCAGCAGGACCAGGGTCAGGCTCATGGTCGGGGCAATCCTTGGTCGACGATCAGGAGTTCTTCAACGCGATCTGATAGATCACGTTGCCGGCATCGCGGCAGCGATCGATCGCCTTTTCGAGCAGCTCGAACAGGTCCTTGCGCATCAGCAAACGCGGAACATCCTGCTCGGTGATGAACAATTCGCGGTACAACTCGAGAATCAAACGGTCCGCCTCGGCCTCGATCGCCTGCATCTGTTCGTTGAGGTCGTGCATGACCTCGAGTTTCAGGCCGCGCCGCAATTCACCGACCATCTGCACGAGCACTTCGCATGCGCGCTCGAGCATGGCGGCGCGCGAACCATAGTCGACCTCGACGAGGCGATCCGCGAACATGGCATAGCGTTCGGCGAACTTCTCGACCGTTTTCGGGATCTTGTACAAGGCGCCGGCGAGCGCCTCGATGTCCTCGCGCTCGAGCGCGGTGACGAAGGTATTGACCAGTTCGAGGTTGATCTGCGCGAACAGGTCCTTCTCGCGCTTGCGCGCGGTGCGGAAACCATCCAGCGCGGGAGTCAGCGAACGCTCTTCGAGCATCGCGCAAAGCGCACGCGCGCTATGCCGTGCCGCGTCGGCGCTGGCCTCGAGCAGGCCGTAGAATTTGTCGCCCTTTCCGAAAATCGTCTGCAACGAGAACATGTGGTGGTCGAATGCCCAATGGAGTGGCGCGCCGATGCGCGAGCGACCATCACGCACACGGCGCAACGGCCGGCGCATATTACCGTATTGTGACAAAACCCTGCCGCGATTCTTTAATCTCGGCGTTCAACCGGAATGGCGCGTGCAAGCCGCGCCATGCGCTGGACATCGGCCAGGATGCCGCGCAATACCCGTAGTTCGCGCTGATCCGGGTTCGCGCGCAGGAACAGGCGACGCAATCGGCGCATGATCGTGCGATCCGAACGTCCCTTGTGGAAGTCGATGTCCTCCAGCGAAGTCGCGAGATGCCCGAAGAACCCTTCCAGTTCTGCGGCCGTCGCGGGTTCATCCAGGTTTCCGACCCGCGGCGGCGCTCCGGCGAGCAAGGCCATGCGCAACTCGTAGGCGATCACCTGCACGGCTTGCGACAGGTTGAGCGAGGAAAACGAAGGATCGCTCGGGATATGCACCGCTCCGTGGCACAACGTGATCTCGTCATTGCTCAGGCCGGAACGCTCATTGCCAAATACCACGGCGACCTCGCGTCCCGAAGCCGCGACCTCAAGCAGGCGCCGGGCCGCTTCGCGCGGCGAGACCTCCTCGAGCGAAACGCCGCGCATCCGCGCGGTTGCGCCGAGCACGAACGTGCAATCACCAATCGCATCAGCCAATTGCGTGCTGATGACCGCCGCTTCGAGCACGTCATCCGCGCCTGCCGCCAACGCGTGCGCGTCGATATGCGGAAACGTCTGCGGCGCGACGAGTGCCAGGCGCTTGAAACCCATCGTGCGTATGGCGCGTGCCGCGCTGCCGATGTTGCCCGGGTGCGAAGTATGGGACAGGACGAACCTTACTTTCGCCTGCACCGGATCGAAGCCTTCGGCCTCACTCATCCTTATGGATACCTTGTTGGTTGACGCCAGTCACCCGACTTGTTTGGCGACGATCGGCGGTTTTTGCTACTCTTGCGCGCCGCGCGCGGCCGGTCCGCGACGCCCTGCTCTTTCTCATTCCACTTCCGACGGAAAAACCATGCCCAGACCCGCCGTAAACGTGGCGGTACGCGCCGCGCGTGCCGCAGGCCAGATCATTCTGCGCTACATGAACCGCCTCGACAGCATTGCCATTGTCGAAAAGCAGCGTCTCGACTTTACATCGGAAGTGGATCGCGCCGCCGAGGCGGAGATCATACGCGAGCTGAAACGCGCTTTTCCTGGCCACGCAATCCTTGCCGAGGAATCGGGCGAACAAGGCAAGTCCAGGCATGTCTGGGTCATTGATCCGCTGGATGGCACGCACAACTACCTGCGCGGCTTCCCGCATTTCTGCGTATCGATCGCGATGCTCGAAAATGGCGAACCGATGCACGGCGTCGTCTACGATCCCCTGCGCGATGAACTGTTCACCGCAAGCCGAGGCGACGGCGCCTACCTGAACGACCGACGCATCCGCGTCAGCACGCGGAACGACCTTACCGGCGCGCGGCTTGCCACCGGCTTCCCGTATCGTCAACGCGCGCACATCGACACCCAGATCGGCATGACCCGGGCGCTGCTCGAGCAGGCCGAGGATATCCGCCGCACCGGTTCGGCGGCGCTCGACCTCGCCTATGTCGCCAACGGACGTTTCGATGGCTACTACGAAAGCGGGCTGCAGCCCTGGGACATGGCGGCCGGCTGCC
>JBEBXZ010000159.1:0-5387 GCA_040391335.1 Dokdonella fugitiva
TTCCAGGCCATCGACGATCGCGCGCGCCTGTTTCGAGGAGCCGCCGTGCGACTGGCGGATCGTCACGGTGTCCCCGGTCTTCTCCTTCCACTGCGCGACGAATAGCGGATTGATCTGCTGGTACAGCTCACGCGTCGGATCATAGGAAACATTCAGCAGCGTCGCATCGGCGGCGAACGATACGCTGGAACCTGCATTGCCAAGTGCAATCGCACTCAGCAGCAAAGCCGTTTTGAGGGAAAGGCGCATGGGCGTGTCATCCGGAGTGGAGGGATGACATTGTGCTCAAGAAGGGTTGAAAAAAGGTTACGTCAGGCCATGGCGGCTCGGCATGTGCATATGCAGGCGCCGGTTATTGCCAGATGCGGTACAAGCGTCGATGCGCGCGGCAGTTCGCCCCGCCGGAAAGGTCCGGCGGGGCCTGTCTGTTCAGCGGCGCGGCGGATCGGCCACGAAACCGTTCGGGAACGGGTTCGGATCGCGATGGGCCAGCGGCGCACGCGGGATGATTCCACGGGCCGCGAGGTTGCGATAGCTGTCGTACCAGATCGAAACGGTTTCCGCGGGACGGCTGCTCGCGCGTTCGAACGGTGTGGTGGTGACGCGCGACCATTCACGTTCGCCATGGCCGGTGCCGAGACGTTCGCGCTTGGCCTCCGAGCGCGCCAGTGCCGACGTGGAAGCCTTCTCCTGGGGTGCAGCAGCCGGCGCTGCATCGCTCATCTCGGCTTGCGCCGATTCCTGCTCGTTCATCGAAGCACGCGGCGCCGGAGGCGGCGCTGCGGCGATCCTGTCGTGCATGCGCCGAGGCGGAGCGCGCTCGGTGAACACGGCCACGCCGATCACGCCGACATTCGCCGGGCGGCCGGTTTGCGCGGCGTAGCTGTCGGGAAGCGCGGTGAAATTGAACTGGGCGACCTCGTCGAGGCTCTTGCGCCAGCCGTTGATCTCGGTCGATTGCCGGGCATCCAGAACATATCCGGTTTGTCCCGTGCCGGCCGTCTCGCCACTGACCGCATTGACGCCATCCACCGAGAGCACGGCGAGGACGCGTGCGTTGCTGCGATTGGTCATGCGCACCGCATAGCGATGTCCGGGCACGCCGGCGACGTACAGCTTGCCATCGCGCGACCAGGTGTTCAGCGTTTCACCGCTGTCGCGGTCGATCACGGCGAGATCGAGCAGATTGCCGGCTTGCGCCGTGGTGCTGGTGACGAGGGCGAGCAGGGCGGCACAGATCAGGCTTCGCATCGCAGTTCTCCGTTGGGGTGAGCGGTACAACGCGGGGGACCCAGGCGCGGGGTTGAGCGGATCAGTTGGATTCGTTCGCGGTTCACGTTCGCATTGCGCTGGCCCGAATTGCCGCAGGATTGCCGGTGCGCCGGATGGATTCGCTAAACTCGTCGCCTGGACTCCACGGCCTGCCCATGACTGACAAGATCCGTACCCTGACCGGCATCACGACCACCGGCACCCCGCATCTGGGCAACTATGTCGGTGCGATCCGTCCTGCGATTGCCGCCAGCCGGCGCGAGGATGTGGAATCGTTCTACTTCCTCGCCGACTATCACGCGCTGATCAAATGCGAGGATCCCGCGCGCATCGCCAGATCGCGACTCGAGATCGCCGCGACCTGGCTCGCGCTGGGCCTCGACACCGAACGTGCGTTTTTCTACCGGCAATCGGACATCACCGAGATCCCCGAACTGACCTGGCTGCTGACCTGCGTGACGTCGAAAGGCCTGCTCAATCGCGCGCATGCCTACAAGGCGGCGGTCGATCGCAATACCGGCGAAGGCGAGGACGATGACGCCGGCATCAACGCGGGCCTGTTCATGTATCCGGTGCTGATGGCGGCCGACATCCTGATCTTCAACGCACAGCGCGTGCCGGTCGGTCGTGACCAGATCCAGCACATCGAGATGGCGCGCGATATCGCGCAGCGTTTCAACCATCTGTATGGCGAGGGATACCGCTCGATCACCGGCGGGAATGCCGATCCCTTCGTGCTGCCCGAAGTCGTCATCGAGGAAAACGTCGCGACCCTGCCGGGTCTCGATGGCCGCAAGATGTCGAAGAGCTACAACAACACGATCCCGCTGTGGCTGTCCGCGAAGGATCTGAAGAAGGCGATTCTCGGCATCGTCACCGATTCGCGCGCGCCGGGTGAAGCGAAAGACACCGAAGGATCCAACATCTTCTCGATCTACCAGGCGTTTGCGAACGTCGAGGAAACCGCTGCGATGCGACAGGCGTTCGCCGATGGCATCGGTTGGGGCGATGCAAAACAGAAGTTGTTCGAGCGCATCGACGCCGAACTCGCCGCGCCGCGCGAGCGCTACGATGCGCTGATGCAGCAACCCGACGAGATCGAGCAACGCCTGCTGGCGGGCGCGAGGAAGGCGCGCGAACGCAGCGCGCCCTTGCTCGCCGCATTGCGCGCAGCGGTCGGGCTCGGCAGCTTGCAGGGGCGGGTCGTTTCGCTTGCGGGATCCGCGAATGCCGGGGCCGAGGCCAAGGCGCAGCTCAAGAGCTATCGCGAGGCCGACGGCAAGTTCTATTTCAAGCTCGCGGCGGCTTCAGGCGACGTGCTGCTGCAGAGCAGGGCCTTCGATGCGCCGCAGGAGGCTGGCCGCCTCGTTGCGCTGTTGACGGGCGATGACGTCGATGCCTATCGCACCGTACTGGATAGCGGCGATGCAACGACGGCCGCGGATGACACGGCCATTCGCGCCGCGCTCGCCAGCTTGCGGGCGGAAAAGGAAGCGAAGAAGGCGGCCAGGGCATGAGCGCGGCGCTCGCGCAGGTTTCGCTCGCGTCGCGCCGCATGCGTGATCCCAATCGCAGCATGTGTTCCGGCAACGGCCACATGCGCTGTTGCGCAGCCGGAGGAGAAGCCTGATGCGCTGGCTTGCCATCATCCTGTTCGCTCCGTGGTTCGCGATCCTGATCTGGGCTTATTGGGCATTTCCAAAAAGCCTGCCGCGCCCGTTCGCGCGCCGCTGCTTCGATATCGTCGTGATCGTCGCGACCCTCGCGGTGAGCGTCTGGGGCATGCTCGAATATCACGATGCGAATGAAGGCTACGGCGGCTCGATCTGGAAACAGGTTGCCGCATCGACCGCGGTCTACATCGCGTTTCTCGGCGCCCTGGTCGTGGCCGTGCTGTTGCGCGCACGAATCTGGAAGCGTCCGAACGACGAAATTGCGAAACCGTAGTAGTTCCATGCGCCGGATACGCAAGCGTCGGCAAAGCTGACACCATCGGCCTCCGGGAACACGGGGGAGCGTGCCGATGCAGGAACAGGGGGCGAGGCGATTCGCATCGGTGGACGCCTTGCGCGGAATCACCGTGGCGGCGATGTTGCTGGTCAACAATCCGGGCGACTGGTCGCATATCCATGCGCCACTGCGCCATGCCGAATGGCATGGATGCACGCCGACCGATCTGATCTTCCCATTGTTCCTGTTCATCGTCGGTGTCTCGCTGTCGCTGGCGGTGATGCCGCGGCTCGAACGTGGCGACTCCCGATCCGCCGTGTTGCGCGGCATCCTGTGGCGCGCCGCGCGCATCGTCGTACTCGGCCTGCTGCTGCATCTCGCCGCGCACTGGCTGCTGGCGACCGCGAATTTCAGGCCGTGGGGCGTGCTGCAACGGATCGGCATCTGTTTTGCGTTCGCCGGCGTGCTCGTCGTGTACCTGCGCGCAAGCACGCAATGGATCTGCATCATCGCCCTGCTCGGCGGCTGGTGGGCATTGCTTGCATCCGGCGGGTCGTATGCACCGCAGATCAATCTGGCGAGTCGCGTCGATACCGCGCTGCTCGGCGAATACCTGTACGCGTTCGATCCGCTGAGCGGCCGGGGACATGATCCCGAAGGTTTGCCGAGCACGCTCGGCGCCTTGGCGACAACCCTGATCGGCGTGCGTGCGGGCGACTGGCTGCGGCGCGGTGCGCTTGGCAAACTGATCAGTGCTGGCATCGGTTCCTTGCTGCTCGGCGGGCTGTGGTCGCTGCTGCTGCCGATCAACAAGCAGTTATGGACATCGTCCTACGTGCTGTGGACAGCCGGCTGCAGCCTGCTGGCGCTCGCCGTATGCCATGTCCTGATTGATCGGTGCGGCTGGCCGGCGTTGGGGCGACGCTTTGGCGTCAATGCGATCGCGGCCTATGCCGGTTCGGCCTTGATGGTGTACGTGCTGATTGCGCTCGGCCTCTGGTCGTCGATCTATGCGACGGCGTTCGCCGGTTGGATGATGCCGTTTTTCGGCCCGATGCTGCCCTCCCTGGCGTTTGCCATCTCCTACGTCGCGCTATGGTGGCTCATCGTGTGGGGCATGGATCGCCGCGGCTGGCATCTGCGCATCTGAATCGCGTCGTGCAAAAAACGCATCAGGCGCTGGCGATGCCGCCGAGCCAGGTTTGCTGCACCTGGAACCGGTCATCGAGCGCAACGAGATCGGCGCGGTAGCCCGCCGCGATGCGCCCGTACTGGTCGTCGATGCCGAGGAAGCTGGCCGGATACGTGGATGCCATGCGCGCAGCTTCCTCCAGCGGCAGGCCGAGCATCTGCACGCTGTTGCGCACGGCGCTGGCCATGTCGAGTGCGGAGCCGGCGAGCGCACCGGCCGCATTGCGGCATACGCCATCGCGTGCGGTGATCGTTTCGCCATACAGATCGTAGTCCGGGGAATCGGACCCGACCGGCGGCATCGCATCGGTGACGAGGAATGCCTTGCCCTGCGGCTTCGCCGCGATCGCCACGCGCAGGCTGGCCGGGTGCACGTGATGTCCATCGACGATGAGGCCGCACCAGCTGTCGCGGTCCTCCAGTGCCGCGCCGACCATGCCGGGTTCGCGGCCTTGCAGCGGCGACATGGCATTGTATAGATGCGTAAAGCCGCGCAATCCGGCATTCAGGGCAGCGCGTGCTTCGGCGTAGTTCGCTTCGCTGTGACCGCCGGAAAGAATCGCGCCGCGTGCGATCAAGGTACGCATCGCCTCCAGCGGCACGCATTCAGGTGCCAGCGTGATCAGGGTCAGGCCGTTGCCGAGCGAGGTGGCGAGTTCGATCTCCGCAGCATCGGGAACCCGGAACTTGCGCGCATCGTGGGTACCCTTGCGCGCGGTAGCGAGATACGGGCCTTCGAGATGGATGCCAAGCACGCCCGGCACCTCGTGCGCGATCGCCTCGCGCGTGGCGCGAATCGCTTCGCGCATCACGTCGCGATCGTCGCTGATCAGTGTCGGCAGGAAAGACGTCGTGCCGAAACGCAGATGCGCCGTGCCGATCTGCTGCAGTGATTCGAGCGTCGGGGCGTTGTTGAACAGCACGCCACCCCCGCCATTGACCTGGCAGTCGATGAAGCCCGGCACGAGGTGCAG
>JBEBXZ010000160.1:0-5372 GCA_040391335.1 Dokdonella fugitiva
GAAGATAATGCGGCTTGCGTTGGTTCCCGGCTCGAAGTCACAGACCGCGAACTCGTCGCTGTCGGGCAGGTAAATCAGCGAAGTCGGGCTATTGAGGCGCGTCGTGGTATTGCTGCCGCCGCCCCAAGGGATCGAGCGCAAGGCCGCAACCTCGTTGCCGCTACTGTGCAGCGGATAGGTGGCGATGGTGATGGTGCTGATGACACCGAGTTCGTCGTGAGCGAACACCGGTGCGTTTGAGCGCGTCTGCGAAAGCGCCGGTGGGTCGATGACGCGCAGTGGGGCGATGTTGCCAGTAGCAAACGCCGGATACACACGGACCGCTCGGCCATAGAAGTCTGACAGGTAGAGAAGGCGCTCGTTGGGCTCGTAGGTCACCCACATCGTGTCGACGACACCCATCGCTGGACCGCTCATCTCGTAGTACGGGGGACTCGCGCCGTCGGCGGCAGGGCCGAAGATACGCAGCGGCAGATTGGTTTGTCCGGAGCGGGAAATGCCACCGATACCCATATCGGCATGGACTGGCAGGGCGAAGACAAAGATGGCGAGGATGATGGATAGCAGGCAGATGCGCATGGTGAAACTCCCAGTTCACGCATACGTTACGCAGAGAGATGGCGGAAACCCTAACGACCCCTGGCGATTCATAGCGTCTTTGGGTAGAGAACGCTGAAAAATCGTAGCACTGCAGGGAGCGGCCGACGCTCGTGCCAAACGGAGGCGCCCCCAAATCGACTGATCGAACGCTTCCAATACGAATCAGTAGTTTGAGAGCTGATGTGCGCGCTGGATCCAGACATCGATCAGGACGTCTTTCTCACAGCTTCCGAACACGAGCCGACAATCAATCGTTGATGCCGAGCTGTCCTGTCATCGTGATATTCGGCGGGGACACGAGGAATACGAGCCTGCTGGCCGCAGCAGAGCCGCGTTGCGCTGTTGATACGGCAAGCGCCCGATACCCTCACCGCGCCAACCGGGCACGCTGGATTCCGAACCTGACGCGCGTGGATGCAATTGGATCTATCGCGAATAGCCAATCTACGGCATCGTGCCCGCATGAAATCGACCACACCCGCCCTCGCCAACCTTGGTCCACTCCAGCAATTGAAATCAGGACGCCTCGCCGAACGCATGCTGCGCCTGCTCGCCGGCCTGTGGCTCTACGGTTTCGCGATCGCGCTGATGGTCGAGGGCACGATCGGCGCCTCTCCGTGGGACGTGTTCCACCTCGGCGCGTCGCTGCACCTGCCCTTGTCGTTCGGCATGGTGATGATCCTCGCGGCGGTCGTCGTGTTGCTGGCATGGATCCCGCTGCGCCAGATGCCGGGACTCGGCACCCTGGCCAATACATTGCTGATCGGCCCGTTCGCCGACCTCAACCTCGCGCTGCTGGCCACACCCGATGGCGTGCCGCTGCGCTGCGCGTACATGCTGACGGGCGTGGTGATCTGCGCATTCGCAACCGCCCTCTACATCGGCGCGCAGCTCGGCCCGGGCCCGCGCGATGGACTCATGACCGGTCTCGCGCGGCGCACCGGCTGGCCGCTGCGCCGCGTGCGCACGGGCATCGAAATCAGCGTACTCGCCATCGGCGTAATGCTCGGCGGCACCGCGGGCGTTGGCACCGTGGTCTTCGCGCTCGCGATCGGACCGCTGACGCAGTTCTTCCTGCGCTATCTCGTCGTGCGGCCCGCATCGCCGCAATAGCCGCGTGGCAAACAAAGCCGCGAGCCGGCGCGTGCTGCGGCGCGTCCGATCACAGGCACATTGACCTCCGTCGGCTTCGGTGCCGTCGCTGGCGCCCCGTTCGGAAACGGGTGATATCCACAACTAGACCGACACAGGTTTGTCTTCGGGGAATTGGTCAGACCTCAAAGGCACCGGCGCAAATTTTTTGCGGCCAATCCATGGCCCATGCACCGGAGCGCGGATCACTTGAGGTCGAGCGTTGCCACAGGATGCCCGTATCGATGTGGACGTGCGCAATGGTCCGCGCTTCCACTGCAAGTCCGAACCCCGCGATCATCGCCTCGATTCGCCGCACCAGCGCGATCACATCGTGCCAGCTTCTGCCTCTCACCAGACCGTACTGGTCGTGGATCAAGGCGCAAGTGTTCTTATGGATACGATGGCCCATCACGATGACAGAACCCGGGCACTCGTGGAGGACTACACTTTCTCTCGCGGTCTTTGCACTTCTGATTGACGCCCTGCGCCATCCGTCACTGCCCGGCAGTGAGTGAAACAAGGAACCGACCGATACATTCCGTCGAAATCTCCTTTCATCCCAGCGGCCACATGCCACAGCTATCAGAGACAAGCTTCTCCAGCTTGGGTTACCGGAAAATCGTTACGGCTGGCGCGAGCGAATATCGGCGAGCCTCGCGCCGATGGCCTCAAGGCTTGCCGAGGCGGAAAGGCGCTGCTGAACGCTCGCTTTGGCTTTTTCACCGATCGAACGCGCATACGCAGGATCGTCGGCCAGCGTCCGGAGGTATACGGCCGCCTCATCGATATCCGGATCGGCCCAGTGCTGGCCCTGCCAGGCCGGGTATTCGCCCTCAAGCACCGGAATCAGGGAATAGCCGACGAGGCAGCTGTTGTCCGCATCCATGAACGCGAGGTTGCCGGAATAGGCAGTGGCGACAACAGGTTTACCCAACAACATGCATTCTGCCATTCCCAAGCCGAGACCTTCGGAGCGGTGCAGCGAGACATAGCAATCGCAACATGCCTGCAGGGTCCACATTTCCCGGCGATCAAGAAATCCGTCGCGAATCTCGATGCGATCGTCGCCTTGAGCAAGGTCGACCAGCTTCTGCAGCGCATCCGGGAATCTCCCGCCATTGATGGTTTTGATCAGCAGACGCACGTCGCGACGGCCATCAGCGAAAGCACGGCGGAATGCGGCGATCGTAGCTTCGGCATTCTTGCGCACGATGAAGGAATTGAAATCGAAGCTGTAAAGACACAGGAATACATCTTCGCTCAATCCAAATTCGCTTCGCGAATAGCGCGCAGGCAAGTTGACGTCCAGCGCAACAGGCACGATATGCACGGGCTTGTCCGTGCATGCTGCTATCGCATCACGCACGAACGGTGAAGTCACCCATATTTCATCCACGACCTCGATCGCGTCGCACCAGTGTTCAGGAAATTTCTCCAGTTCCCAGAACCAGCAACCGATGTTGTAGCGCTCGGCGAAAATCGCATTCCCCAATTGCTGACGCGCGACCAACATCTGGTCCGCATTGATGCAGAACAGATTCACGCTGTAGGGGCATTGTTCGGACAAAAATGCATCCATGCTGCGGTCGCCCTGGCGGCTCGTCACGCCGGCATCGAAATTGCGCACCACGAACGGCACTCCGCCGTCGTACAGCGTGTGCGCATGTCGGCGCAGGATTTCGGCAACCCCGAATTCACCATGCGCGTATCCGATCAGGTTGATGCCCGACACCTCATTGCAACTGGACGCCAAGGCAACTGCGGCCGGATTTTCAGAGGCGATGCGCTCCAGACGATTGCGAATGCGATTCCGCGTCGACTCCGGAATCATGGCGTAGAAGCGGAGCGCAACCCGGTAACGGCAACTCCAGGCGATCACGTCCAGGCATGCGGAACCTGCACGGCGCCCTATCCCGCGTGCGGATCGGGGCTTCTCCTGCATTCCGTCGCGCGCGTCATCCGCGTGATGGCCAGCCGACAGCGCGTGGCGCACCAAGCGCGAATGTCGTTCGGGAACTCCCATCTCCATGCCAGCGATGCGGACAAACCAGCGCACAAATCCGTCCCGGCCTTCCGCGTCGCTCAGATCGAATGCCCGGCGCAAGTCCGGGCGCATTTTCCATGCCGCGTACATCACGCGCGTCACGGGCGCGTCGACACGCCTGGGCAACTCGTCGCAAGGAAGGTCGTAGAGACGGCGGTCCATCGAGAACGGACAGCGCTGAGCCTGTGCCGCGCTCTTGTCGAAATAGCGCCGATAGACGGCGCGTACCGGGTCGCAGATCGGCTCGCCGTCCGCGAATCTGCCGAAGGCATAAGGTTTGATGCGATGCTCAGCATGACCATTCGCAGCCAGGAGAGCGAGGTACTCGTTGTACAAAGGCCGCAATTTCCCGATCGTCGCTTGCGTATGGCGATTCTGGTGCCTGGAGAATTGAGCCGGCCGATCGACATCGACACCGCTGAAATGCACGAAGGCAAGCGGCCGTTTCCCCGCGTACCAATGGGCTCCGCGCCGAGACACCTTTCGTTGCGACAGATTCCAATAGGCCAGGTTGTAACCTTCGTCACGCAGAATATGGACATCCGGGAACAGGCCAGGTATCAGGTCGACCCACTTCTGGTCAGTGAACAGGCCTGCGGCGATGTCGCTGAACGCACCGAACTCGAGGCGATTGGCCCACCAGCCGATCAGACCGTCGGCATCGGGGTGAGCGCCCAGCGCGAAGAATCCGCAGTTGTAGGTGCCGCAGACCAATATATCGCGCTCGCCGGGCTGGCGGTCGTCATCGACGGCGTTGACCAGGTGCGGCGTCAGTACCGCGAGCGCACCATCCGCCAATGCGACCTCGACTTCGGTGAGTGGCGCGACCACGAGGATATCCGGATCGAGGTAGACGATGCCCGCGCCGGGATGCCTCCGACGGAGATGGGCGAACGCGTACGGCTTGATCGCGGTATTGAACTCCATGATGGTGTAGCGAAACGCGAAGGCATCGAAATCCGGAAGTGCGAGTGCTTCGGCGGCAATGGTGATGAATGGAGCACCGGCCAGCGCGGCATCGCCTTCATCACGGTCGGCGAGGATCAGGTATCTCGGCGCATCGGGGTACTGCGCTGCGACCGATTGCATCAACGTGATGGCATAAGCCAGATAGTTGCGCGAGGCGATCGTGAAAAAGACCGGCATCGCATCGCGCGCGAGCAACGCCGACCGTTGCCCGTCAGTCCTGGCCTGCTCGAGCGACAGTGCGTACTCGATCGCTTCGTCCCGGCTTTCTTGAAGCGATGTGGCGTATTCGACGGCGCGATCCCGGTCCTGCGCGAGCGCCTTGGCGTAATCGGAGGCTTTGCCGTGCTCCCGCTCGAGCATTTCAACGATTTCCTCCTGCCGCTGGGCGTGGGCGGTCGCCTCGGCAATGCGCGCATCACGCTCGTCGATTTCAGCGACGAATCGTGCGTGTATCCCGGCCCGTTCGATATCACGCGCGGCCTCGTTCTCGACGAATCGATGGCGCGCTCGTTCGAGAACCGCCATCGCTTCTTCGAGCCGCCTCGCTTATTCCGTCGCATCGGCAAGGCGGTCATCGCGCGCATCGATTTCGGCAGCGAACTGCGCATGTATCTCGGCCCGTTCG
>JBEBXZ010000161.1:0-5364 GCA_040391335.1 Dokdonella fugitiva
GAGCCAAATGTGTTCCCGGATTTTGAGGGCCGGTTCGTTGATGACATCGAGGTCAGCCACGCGCGCATGGCCGGAACCTGCACCACCGATCCCGATGTCCTGCTCGCGGATGGCTTCGACGACGGCGCGATGTGATTCGATGCCCGGCATGCGTGAGCGACTACGCGTTGCTGATGGAACGCCGGCGCAATGTCTGCATGATCCAGCGCGGCACGGCCTGCATGTCCGGCGATCCGACCTGTCATCCGGCAATGTGCAGGGACAGCGCAGGATGGCGATGCGGATGTGATGACGGGACCGCAGCCCCGTCATCACGGGTTTCACAAGGTGCAGCGCCCCAGCCGGCGAAGGGCCGGGGCGTAGCGCGCTATTGCGTGACTTTCATCTCGCGCAGCAGGTTGTCGGCATGGTCGATCTTGTCCATGACCCAGAGCATGTAGCGAACGTCGGCCTGGATCGAGCGGGTCAGCTTCTGGTTGAAGATCCAGTCCGCACTGACGCTGTCCCAGACGCCATCGAACGCGAGGCCGACGAGGCGTCCCCTGGCATCGATCGTCGGCGAACCGGAATTGCCGCCGGTGATATCGAGATCGGCGAGGAAGTTGACCGGCAAGGTGCCGAGCGCGGGGGCGGACCAGCGTCCATAGTCCTTCTTCACGATGGCGTCGTACTCGGCCTTCGGCGTGTCGAACGGATCGACGCCGGTGGTCTTGTCGACGATGCCTTCTGCGGTCGTGAACGGGAACATTTCGAGGCCGTCACGCTTGAGGCCCTGGACCTGGCCGAAGCTCACGCGCAACGAGCTGTTCGCATCCGGATACACGGCGCGGCCCTGTGCGGCGTTGTAGGCGATCATCGCTTCCATGTAGCGCGGACGCAGGCGCATTTCCTCGCCGGTGCGTGTCTTGCGTTCGGTTTCGATCTTCAGCAGATCGGGCATCAGCTGGCCGAGCAGGACCAGCGCGGCATCGTCGGAGGCCTCGATCGCCTTGCGATCCGCCTTGAACCACTGCAGGCGCTGCTGGGTATCGGTCAGTTTGCTGCCGGCGTACAAGGCGGCAACCTTCTGTTCGATGACGGCATCGGCCACGTCGCCTTCACCGAGCCATGCATCAAGTCCGGCGATGCGTTGTGCCGGTTCCAGGCGCACGTAGCGCTTGAGTTGATAGGCGAGCAGTTGCGCATCGACGGCCGGATCGCTGCGCCGTTCGATCTGCTTGAGGCTGCCTTCGATGCGCACTTCGTCGCGCGGCTGGTAACCCGATTCGCGTTCGATCTCCGGCTTGCCGCGCTCGATCGAAAGGCGTTGCAGCGCATAGGCTGCGTTGTACAGGCTGGTGCGCGAGATCATCGACAGGATCTGGTCGCGGTCGCGCGTCGCCTGCTGGCTTGCGATCAGCGCCTTGAGCGCTTCGATATCGCCGCGCAGCGCGGCCTTCTCGCCACCTTGCGCGACCAGCCACGCATCGAGCGCGGCCTCGCCTTCACGCTTTTTCCTGATCGCGTCGGCCTTGGCCAGTCCTTCGAGTTGGCCATTGTTGTTCTTCAGGCCATTGTTGAAACTGGCCACCGCGCTGGCGTACTTGACCGCCACATCCGGATTCCTGCGGCCGGCGGCATCGATGATGTTGAGTGTGTCGGTGGTGACGGAAATGGAGGTGGGATACTGCCATTCGACCGCATTGCTCATTTCCCCGGACAAGCGATACCGGCTCGTGCGGCCCGGATAGCCGGCGACCATCACGTAGTCGCCCGCATCGACGCCTTCGGCGTTGACCGGCAGGAAGTGCTTCGGCTGGAACGGTACGTTGTCTTTTGAATAAGTGGCGGATTTTCCATCCTTGCCGACGTAGGCGCGCAGGAACGAGAAGTCGCCGGTGTGGCGCGGCCACATCCAGTTGTCGAGATCACCGCCGAACTTGCCGATCGCGCCGGCTGGCGCGTAGACGAGGCGCACGTCCTTGATCTCGCGCTGGCGGATCAACTGGTAGCTCGCGCCGCCGTGGAAGGAATACACGTCGCAGCGCAGGTTGCCGGGCTTCTCGCACCTGGCGACGATTTCCTTTTCGGCACGATCGACAGCCTTGTAGCGCGCGAGGCCATCCATGTCCTTCTTCAGGCGCGCGTTGATCTCGCGCGTCACGTCGCGGATTTCCTCGGTGACGTAGATGCGCAGGTTCGGGTCGCCCGGCAACTCCTCGTCCATCGTCCTGGCGAGGAAGCCGTTGTCGATCAGGTTGCGTTCTGCGGTCGAGTTGTACTGGATCGCGCCATAGGCGCAATGGTGGTTGGTGACGACGAGGCCTTGCGGGGAGACGAACGATGCGGTGCAGAAGCCGAGGCTGACGATCGCACCCATGGTCGGGCCGGTCAGGTCGGTCAGCTGTTTCGGATCGAGTTCAAGCCCGGCTTCCTTGAGCTGGTCGGCGATCGCTGGCAACTGCGCGGGCTGCCACATGCCTTCGACAGCGAGGGCAGGAGCCGCAAGGGAAAGGACAATGGCGCTGGCTAGGATTCGACGCACGACGTGGAACTCCCTGAAATTGGCAAAGTGCCGCGTTATGCCGCAAAGCACCTTCACCGCGCAAAGCCCATAAGTCACGTTCCAGTCATATTCGTGCCATTGGCTGTTCGTCGCGGGGCAGGCGGGAGAAGAATCGATGGAAACGGCTTTGCAGGCCGGGTCGCTGCCACGTTGCCATGCCATCACTGCGAGGGGCTGCCGTGCCGGGCAAGCATCGCGCGGCGCGCGAATTCGCCGTCGAGTTCCCGATATTCCGCGCTGCCGCGCAGGCCACTCATGACGAGTTCCCAGCGACGCACATCGCGTTCATCTTCCTCGGCGAGCGTGATCGGCAATGCTCCGCGCTTGTCGGGAACGCGCATGCCGGTGAACGCAATCACATTGTCCATGGACGGCATCCGCGGGAGTGGGAGCTTGCAAGGCGTGGCAGACGGAATGATCTGGGTGACTTGTGCGGGCCTCCGTGCCAGCATTCGCGATCCGCGACAATTCTTCGGTCGCCTGATTCTGCCATGCCTCGATATCCATGCGACTGAACAAATACATCAGCGATACCGGCCACTGCTCCCGGCGCGAGGCCGATCGATTGATCGCCTCGCGAAAAGTCAGCTTGAACGGCGAGATCGCGCGCATCGGCGATGTCTGGGCGGAAGGCGACGACGTCCGCGTCGACGGCCAGTCGTTGCGCGTACGCAGTACCAGCAGTGGCAAGCGCAAACACGTCTATATCGCGCTGTACAAACCGGTCGGCATCACCTGCACGACCGATACGACGGTCAAGGGCAACATCGCGGATTTCGTCGATCATCAGGAACGAATTTTCCCGATCGGGCGTCTCGACAAGGATTCGGAAGGCCTGATCCTGCTCACCAGCAACGGCGATATCGTCAATGAATTGCTGCGTTCCGAGAACAACCATGAAAAGGAATACCTGGTCGGCGTGACCAAGGCGGTGACTGACGAGTTCCTCACCGGCATGTCGCGTGGCGTGCGCGTGCATGGCCAGATGACCAAGCCGTGCCGAACGCAGAAGATCGCACGCTTCGGTTTCCGCATCACGTTGACGCAAGGCCTGAACCGGCAGATTCGCCTGATGGCCGAAGCATTCGGCTATCGCGTCAAGCAGTTGCGCCGCGTGCGCATCGTCAACGTCAAGCTCGGCGCGCTGAAGATCGGCCAATGGCGCAACCTGACCGACGTCGAACTGCGCGGCCTGTTGCCGAATCGCACGGAATGGTGATCAGTGCGGAATGGCCTTGAGCCATTCCGCCGCCGCGGCGCCGGCAATCCGTCCGCTGGCGAAACAGGCGGTAAGAAGATAGCCGCCGGTCGGTGCTTCCCAATCGAGCATCTCACCGGCGAAGAACAGGCCGGGATGGACGCGCGACATGAGCCCATCGTCGAGTGCTTCGAGGCACACGCCTCCGGCGCTGCTGATCGTCTCGGCAAGCGGGCGAGGGCGCAGCAGGGTCAAGGGCAGGGCCTTGATCTTCGCCACGAGTGTTTCGACATTCTCGAACTCGGCTTTCGACAGTATTTCGTAGAGCAAGGCCGCCTTGGCGCCTTCGATCCCGGCGTGGCGACGCAGGTGATTCGATAGCGAATGCTTGCCGCGCGGAAGTGACAGATCGCGCAGCAGACGCGCGGCATCGCGACCCGGCACCAGATCCAGTTCGACCCGCGCCGAACCCTGCCTGCTGATCGCATCGCGCAGTTCGGCGGACAGTGCATAGATCAGGCTGCCCTCGACGCCATTCGCGGTGAGCACGAATTCGCCCTGCTGGCGTCGCGTCGATCCATCCGCGCGTGTCCAGGCGATCGATACCGGCTTGATCGGTGCTCCGGCATGACGGCTGCGCAAATGCTCGCTCCAGTCGACATCGAACCCGCAGTTCGCAGGCCGCAGTGGCGCGATCTCGATGCCGTGCTGCGCCACGGCCTCCTGCCACGCGCCATCCGAGCCGAGCACCGGCCAACTGCCGCCGCCGAGCGCGAACACGACGGCATCCGCCTCGACCTGCAGTTCGCCATCCGGAGTCGCGAACGAAAGCGCGCCGCTGGCGTTCCAGCCGAGCCAGCGATGCTGGACGTGGAAGCGCACGTCGCTGGCGCGCAGGCGGCGCACCCAGCCGCGCAGCAACGGGGCGGCCTTGAGATCGACTGGAAACACGCGCCCTGAACTGCCGACGAAGGTTTCCACGCCAAAGCCGCGTGCCCAATCACGCAGTGCCCCGGCATCGAAACCGCCGAGCCAGCGCGCGACGTCGCCCTGGCGTTCGGCATAACGTTCTACGAAGCGTTCGAAGGGATCCGAGTGGGTGAGGTTGAGCCCGCCTTTGCCAGCGATCAGGAACTTGCGTCCAACCGAACCCATGCTGTCGTAGAGATCGACGGATATTCCGGCTGCGGCGGCGGTTTCGGCGGCCATGAGGCCGGCGGGTCCGCCGCCGATCACGACCAGTCTTTGAGTGTGGGAGCTGTTCATGGCGGAATCCTCGCACGTATCGAAGCCCGATCCCGAATGCGATACTTCGCCATCACGCCAAGGAGGATTCGACGATGCTGTATTCCGGTGGATGCCATTGCGGAAAAATCGCGTTCGATGTCGAAGGCGAGATCGCGGGTGCGATCGAATGCAATTGCTCGTTGTGCAGCAAGCGCGGATACGTGCTGTGGTTCGTGCCGCGCGCGAACATGGCGCTCAAGACATCCGAAAGCGATCTGTCGACCTATCATTTCAACACCGGCAGGATCGCCCATCATTTTTGCGCACAGTGCGGCTGCGCGCCGTTCGGTTCGGCCAGTGGCCCCGATGGCATGGCGATGGCTGCGATCAACCT
>JBEBXZ010000162.1:0-5362 GCA_040391335.1 Dokdonella fugitiva
GGTAGTGATGGCGTTGCCCGAGGCATCGTCGATGGCGCCGGTGCCCAGGTCCCACGAGTCGAGATGACCGCCGGTCAGGAAATACTCCTTCGGCTTGCTGCGTCCGGTGATTTCGCCGATGACGTTGGCGCTCGTGTACTCGCCATCCATGCCGACGTCGAGAGCCAGCTTGATCGAAACGGGTTTGCCGCGACGGATCATCGCTTCGAGCAGATCCGCATCGGGATTCGACAGCGCCGCGGCCGGAATCGGCGGCACGCCGTCGGCGAACGAGGTCACGCCGGTGTGCGGGGTGCGATTGTCATCGGACCCGACGGAGCGCAGCAGGAAAGCCGCCGCGCCTTTCTGCGAGGCTGCCGCCGGGCCGCGCGTGCGTACGCGCGAGCCCTTGCCATAGTCGCGGCCGTCCGCCCGCGCTTCCATGCGTGTCGTGCCGATGTAGATGATCCTGCCGCGCACGCTTTCGTCGCTCGCCGCGGCCAGCGCCTCGAGCGAATCGAAGGCGAGGATGTCGGCGGTCAGTCCGCCGGCGGGGGGTCCGGCGGAGTTGCCGAGCGCGCTGACATGCAGCGGCTGCGCGAACGGAGCGATGACTTCAGCATGCTCGCTGCGGCGTACCCATTTGGGAAAAGTGACGGGCTCCGTCCACACCTTGTCGAAGCCGAGCGCCTTGAAGCGCGCGACCATCCACTCGCGTGCCCTGAGGTCGGCATCGCTGCCGGCGAGGCGCGGACCGATCTCCGTGGTCAGGCCTTCGGTGATCGCATAGGCGAGATCGTCCTTGAGGGCCTGTTCGCGCAATTGCGCGGCGGTCTCCAGCGCGGCGGGCGGGATCGTGGTCGGTTTGTCTGCCGCCTGCGCATTGGCGGTGACGAGCAGGAGGACAGCGGCGAGCGCCAGCGATCGAGACATGATTGGAAATCCGCCCATTGAGGAGGAACGCATCATGCCAGAGGGTGCGCGCCTCCCATCCGTGGCAATCGTCATGCCGCCCCGCTTTCCCTGCGCGGAAAGCGGGGCGTGGGGCGATTATCGATTCTGCTGCTTGAGCAGGTCGCGGATCTCGGCGAGCAGGACAACGTCTTCCGGAGGAGGAGCGGGTGCGGCTTCTTCCTTGCGCACGACGCGATTGATCACCTTGATCAGCAGGAAAATCGCAAACGCGATGATCGTGAACTGGATCAGGGTGTTGAGGAATGCACCGTACTGAATCGCGACCTCGCCCTTGCCGTCGGCAGCGGCGTCGACGAGGATCCATTTGTAAGCCGAGAAGTCGACGCCGCCGATCAGGTACCCGATCGGCGGCATGATCACCTGGTCGACCATCGATGAGACGATCTTGCCAAAGGCGCCGCCGATCACGACACCGACCGCGAGATCGATGACATTGCCGCGCATCGCGAAAGTCTTGAACTCGGAGAAGAAACTCATGGATTGCTCCCTTGGCGAATGGTGGAACCGGCCACGCGGCCGGGCGACGCTACTGTAGCGAATCGCCGGAATTCGTGTATTTCAAGGCACGATTTTTCACGGTGTTGCGACGGGCGCGTGCGCGGCATCTCAAACAATGCGTCCTTCGAGTTCCGCGATGCCTTCAATACTGGCGGCGAAGCGGTCGCCGCGCGCCAGCGCCGCGACGCCTGCCGGGGTGCCGGTGAAGATCAGGTCGCCGGATTTCAGTTCATAGAACGTCGAAAGTTCATGGATGATCTCGGCAACGCTGAAGATCATGTCGGACAGATCGGCCTGCTGACGAACCTGGCCGTTCACCGCGAGTTTGATCGCGCCGCGCGCCGGATGGCCGATCTCGCTGGCGCGATGCAGGACGGATATCGGCGCGGACTGGTCGAAGCCCTGGCCGGTGTCCCAGGGATTGCCTTTCTTCTTGGCCGCCGCCTGCAGGTCGCGGCGGGTCAGGTCGAGCCCCACGCCGTACGCGTAAACGCATTCCAGCGCTCGTTCGACCGCAATGCCGCGCCCGCCGCCTTGCAGCGCTACGACCATCTCCACCTCATGGTGCAGGTCGGAGGTGGCTTGCGGGTAGGGCACGTCGGCATCGCCAATGACGATCGCATCGGCTGGCTTGGCGAAGAAGATCGGATTGCTGCGGTCGACCTCGGCGCCCATTTCCTTGGCGTGATCGGCATAGTTGCGCCCGATGCAGTAGATGCGATGGACCGGAAAATGCAGGTCGCTGCCGGAGACGGGAATGCCCGGCATCGCGTGTGGGGGGACGGCGTAGTTCATGGAATCGGTTTCCTCGGTGGCGTTTTCTTCGTGCGCTGCGGCGCGCTGCGGTTTTCGCGGCGGCGCACCAGTTTCAGTGCGGACCAGACAGCATCGATCGCGCAGACCTTGATGTCGACCAGTCCGAGCGGCAGCGCGCTTGCGCGGATCGTATCCTCGGTGATATCGGTGGGGACGCGCGAGGATTTTTTCGGCCACGAGACCCAGATGAAGCCATGGTCGGGCAGGCGGGCGGCCAGCGCCTTGAGCCTTGCTTCAAGCTCGCGGGCGTCACGCACGAACAGGTGCGCGATCTCGAATGCCGCGTCGGCATCGCCGCACGGGATCTCCGCAAGGCCGACCAGTGCGGCGTAATCGGCGATCTCGCCCTCGACCAGAACGGGCTGCCGCGCGTCGAGTCCGAGTTTCCGCCATGCGGGTTTCCCGGAATAACCGGCGCCGGTCGTCGCATCTGACATTCGTCATCCCAATGGCGTGAATTTGGTGCCTTGTGGCAGGTCGGCGGCCGGAACAGTCTATGTCAGACTCGCCGCCGACGTTGGCAGGCAGGATGAATCGATGGACAACAAGGGTGAATTGCTCCACCAATTGCGGATCGACCGCAGCGCGCCGGAACCGGCGTCGCGCGCACCGTGGATCGTCGGGCTCGTGATCGCCATTGTGCTGGCAGCGGGTGCGATCTGGTGGTGGATGTCGAACAACAAGGCCTTTGCGGTCGAAGCGGCGACGGCGGTGGCACCTTCCAGCGAAGCGGGATCGGCCAGCGCGGTATTGCAGGCGACCGGCTATGTGACCGCGCGGCGCCAGGCGACCGTGTCGGCGCAGATCACCGGCACCCTGTCGGAAGTCCTGATCGAGGACGACGAGCGTGTCGAGGCCGGCCAGGTGCTGGCGCGACTCGAGGATACCGCGCAGCAGGCGAGTCTCGGCCAGGCGCAGGCGCAACTGGCGCAGGCCCGCGCGCAGGTCGACCAGTTCCAGGCGCAGTTGGCCCAGGCCCGGCGTGATCTTGTTCGCCAGCAGGACATGGTTGGGCGCAATCTGGTTTCGAAGCAGGCGGTCGAATCCGCTGATACGCAAGTCGTTTCGCTGATGGCGCAATTGACGGCACAGCAGCGCTTCGTCGATTTCGCCGCAGCACAACTGCGCAGTGCGCAGGTGCAGCTCGACTACACGACGGTGCGGGCTCCGTTTGGCGGCGTGATCATCGCCAAGGCGGCGCAGGTCGGCGAGATCGTCTCGCCATTGTCGGCGGGCGGCGGGTTCACGCGCACCGGCGTCGGCACGATCGTGGACATGGACTCGCTCGAGATCGAGGTCGACGTCAACGAGTCGTACATCAATCGGGTGAAGTCCGGCGCACCCGCGCAGGCCGTGCTCGACGCCTATCAGGACTGGATGATACCGGCGCACGTGATCGCCATCATTCCGACCGCGGATCGGGGCAAGGCGACCGTCAAGGTACGCATCGGGCTCGAACAGAAGGATCCTCGCGTGCTGCCGGATATGGGCGCGCGCGTATCGTTCATGGAGCAGGCCACGCAAGCGGCAACGGCGGAGGTGCCGAAGGGCGTGCTGCTGCCGGCCAGTGCGATCGTGCAGCGCGAGGGCAGGAGCGTGGTGTTCGTGATCGATGGTGCGCGGGTCAGCGCGCGACCGGTGGTGCCGGGGCAGAGCCGGGGCGAGTTGCGTTTGGTCGAAGGTATCGCCGATGCGGTGCGCGTGGTGCGTGCGCCGCCGGCTGAATTGAACGATGGCGCGAAAGTGGAAATCACGCCGCTGAAGCCGTGACCCTGATCGGTCTGGTTACGAGCGGCTTTATATCCAGGGGCGCGTCCATCGTGGCTCCGGAAGAACCTGGGAGAACGTCATGGCAAATCTGGTAGAGATCCGCAACGTCAGCAAGATCTACGAGCGCGGCAAGCAGAAGGTCGAGGTGCTGCATCATATCGACCTCGACATTCAAGGCGGTGACTTCCTCGCGCTGATGGGGCCGTCGGGTTCCGGCAAGACGACCCTGCTCAATCTGATCGGTGGCCTCGATTCACCGAGCGGTGGTTCGATCACGGTCGGCGGCCAGCGCATCGACAATCTCGGCGGCGGTTCATTGGCGAAATGGCGCGCCGCGAACGTCGGTTTCATCTTCCAGTTCTACAACCTGTTGCCGATGCTGAGCGGGCAGAAGAACGTCGAGGTGCCGCTGTTGCTGACCAAGCTGTCGGCGGCGCAGCGCAAGCGCAATGCGGCGATCGCGCTGCAACTGGTCGGCCTGGCGGATCGCTCCAGCCACAAGCCGAACGAACTTTCCGGTGGCCAGCAGCAACGCGTGGCGATCGCACGTGCGATCGTTTCCGACCCGACCCTGCTGGTTTGCGACGAACCGACCGGTGATCTCGACCGCCAGTCGGCCGAGGATGTGCTCGGTCTCCTGCAGCAGCTCAATCGCGAACACGGCAAGACCATCATCATGGTCACGCATGATCCGAAGGCTGCGGAGTACGCGACGCATACGCTGCACCTCGACAAGGGTTCCCTTGTCGAGCACGCCGCGGCCTGAGCACAGGAGGTCATGCCATGAAATATTTTCATTTGATCTGGGCCGCGCTGTTCCGGCGCAAGACGCGCACGGTCCTGACCTTGCTGTCGGTGCTCGCAGCGTTCCTGCTGTTCGGCCTGCTCGATGGCGTGCGCGTCGCGTTCAATGCGGGCGGCGAGGCGGCGGGCGTCGACCGCATGGTGGTGTCTTCGAAGTACTCGATCATCCAGGGGCTGCCGCAGAGCCTGATTCCGCGCATCCGGGCGACGCCGGGCGTGAAAGACGTGACCTGGGCGAACTGGTTCGGTGGTTACTACCAGGACAAGAAAAACCAGATGTTCAACATCGCGATCGATCCGAACTACTTCGGGATCTATCCGGAAATCGCCGTGACGCCGGAGCATCTGCAGGCATTCAGGCAGGCGCGCACCGGCGCACTGGTCGGTGAGACGCTGGCCAAGCGCTGGGGCTGGAAGATCGGCGACAAGGTGCCGGTGACGGGCGCGATCTACCCGAACAAGGCGACCGGCGACACCAACTGGAGTTTCGACATCGTCGGCACGTTCAAGGCAAAAGAAG
>JBEBXZ010000163.1:0-5343 GCA_040391335.1 Dokdonella fugitiva
AGTGCTGCTCTACAAGCTTGAAGCCCTCAATGTCGAAGTTATCGATTTCGACACCCTGAAGGCAGCTGGCCTCGTTGAAACCCGTGCCAGCCGCGTCAAGATCGTGAAGAAGGGCGAGCTGACCCGTGCCATCAAACTGCGTGGCGTGGCCGTTACGGCCGGTGCGCGCGCGGCAATCGAGGCTGCCGGCGGCAGCGTGGAGTAATCAGTGGCCGCATCGCAATCCAGCGGACTGGCGTCGCTCGGCAAGCTGACCGAGCTCAAACAGCGCCTGTTGTTTGTGATCGGCGCGTTGATCGTGTTCCGCCTGGGATCGTTCATTCCGGTTCCGGGCGTAAACCCTGAAGCGATGGCACGCCTGATTTCGCAGAGTGGCGGCCTGATCGACATGTTCAACATGTTCTCAGGTGGCGCGCTTTCACGTTTCTCGCTGGTCGCGCTCGGTGTGATTCCCTACATCTCCGCGTCCATCGTCGTGCAGCTTTTCAGCTCGGTTGTTCCTGCCTGGCAGGCGCTCAAGAAGGAAGGCGAATCGGGTCGGCGCAAGCTGACCATGTACACGCGCTGGGGCACGGTTGGTCTTGCCGCATTCCAGTCCTTCGGTGTGGCGAGCATGCTGCAGACGCAGGCGGGAGTGGTCTATGCACCGGGTCCGAGCTTCATCTTCGGCACCGTGATCGGCCTTACCGCCGGTACGCTATTCCTCATGTGGCTGGGCGAGCAGATCACCGAGCGCGGTATCGGCAACGGTATTTCGCTGATCATCTTCGCCGGCATCGTGGCGGGCCTGCCCACGGCAGTGGTGCATACCCTCGGTATGGCCAATAGCGGTGAGTTGACCTGGCTCAAGCTGATCATGGTGTTGTTGGCGGTTCTCGTTGTCACGGCGTTTGTGGTGTTCATGGAGCGCGGCCAACGTCGCATCACGGTGAATTACGCACGGCGCCAGGGTGGGGCCGGCCGAGCCTACATGAACCAGAGTTCGCATCTGCCGCTCAAGATCAATATGGCCGGCGTGATCCCACCGATCTTCGCTTCGAGCCTGATCATGTTCCCGGCAACCGCAGCGGCATGGTTCAACAACTCGAGTGAAATCCGCTGGCTGCAGACGTTGACCTCGGCACTCGGTCCTGGCGAGCCGCTGCATATGATCATCTATGCGGCCATGATCATCATCTTCGCGTTCTTCTATACGGCGTTGGTGTTCAATTCGCAGGAAACGGCGGATAACCTGAAGCGTTCGGGCGCCCTGATTCCAGGCATCCGTCCGGGCAGGGCGACAGCGGACTATATCGATGGCGTGATGACGCGCTTGACGGGTATTGGCGCGGTCTATCTCGTCGCGGTGTGCCTCGTACCGGATCTGCTGCGCAATGCCTGGCATGTCCCGTTCTACTTCGGTGGCACGTCATTGTTGATCGTGGTCGTCGTGGTGATGGATTTCACTGCGCAGATCCAGGCTCATCTCGTTTCGCATCAGTACGAAAGCCTACTCAAGAAGTCGAACCTCAAGGGTCGCTGAGTCATCTTGAAGAGGTGCGCCGCGCCTTCCTTCCGCAGGGGAGGGCGTTGGCTGTCGAGGGGTTCCAGTTTCCCTCGATAACGGATAGAATACGAAGTTCACTGCGCATTTAGTTCTTTCGGAGACAGTCAAACATGGCGCGCATTGCGGGTGTCAATCTTCCGGTCCAGAAACACACGTGGGTCGGACTGCAAAGCATTTTTGGTATCGGTCGCTCGCGGTCGAAGAAGGTCTGTGTGGACGCGGGTATCGCGCCGGCGACCAAGATCAAGGATCTGACCGAAGCTGAGGTCGAGAAGATCCGTCACGAGGTCGCGAAGTACACGGTCGAGGGTGACCTGCGTCGCGAAGTCGGTATCTCGATCAAGCGATTGATCGACCTCGGTTGTTACCGCGGTTTGCGCCATCGTCGCGGCCTGCCGTTGCGCGGCCAACGTACGCGCACCAACGCCCGTACCCGCAAGGGTCCGCGTCGTGCGATCAAGAAATAATCTGCCCGGAAACGCATCATGAACAAGCCGGCTGCCAAGCCCAAAAAGAAGATCAAGCGCGTTGTGACTGACGCGATCTGCCACGTGCAGGCGTCTTTCAACAATACCGTCGTCACGATCACCGATCGCCAGGGCAACGCCCTTTCATGGGCTACGGCCGGTGGCGCAGGTTTCCGTGGTTCGCGCAAGTCGACACCGTTCGCCGCACAGGTTGCCGCTGAAAAGGCAGCGCGTGCAGCGGCCGAGTATGGCGTGAAGACGATCGAAGTTCGCATCAAGGGCCCAGGCCCGGGTCGCGAATCGGCCGTACGATCGTTGAACAACGTCGGCTTCAAGGTCACCAACATCATCGACGTGACACCCATCCCGCACAACGGATGTCGTCCGCCGAAGAAGCGTCGCGTCTAAAGGATACCGAAATGGCTCGTTATATCGGACCCACCTGCAAGCTGGCCCGTCGCGAAGGCGCGGACCTCAGCCTCAAGAGCCCGGCGCGCGCGATCGATTCGAAGTGCAAGCTGGAACAGAAGCCTGGTCAGCATGGCGCCGCCCGCAAGGGCCGTCTGTCGGACTATGGCGTGCAGCTGCGCGAGAAGCAGAAGGTCAAGCGTATCTATGGCCTGCTTGAGCGTCAGTTCCACAAGTATTACGTCAAGGCGTCGAACCAGAAGGGCAATGCCGGTGAGAACCTGCTGCGCCAACTGGAAACGCGTCTGGACAACGTCATTTATCGCATGGGCTTCGCGGTTACCCGCGCCCAGGCTCGTCAGCTCGTCGCTCATCGTGCGGTTTCGGTGAATGGCAAGCGCGTCAACCTGCCGTCCTATCAGGTCCGGCCGGGCGACGAGATCTCTCTCACCGAGAACGCACGCAGCCAGTTGCGCGTGCAGGAATCGATCACTGTCTCGCAGGAGATGGATCTGGTTCCGTCGTGGGTCGAAGTCGACGCGAAGAAGTTCAGCGGCGTGTTCAAGTCGTTGCCGGAGCGTTCCGATCTGCCCTCGGATATCAACGAGAGCCTGATCATCGAGCTTTACTCGAAGTAATTTTCACCGCTTACCTTTCGGAGTCCCTGTTCATGGCAGGATCCACCAATGTGCTGCGTCCGCGCGGCATCCAGGTCGAACGCACCGGGCTCAACCACGCGAAAGTCGTGGTCGAGCCTCTGGAGCGCGGCTTTGGTCACACCCTCGGCAATGCACTGCGTCGCGTGCTGTTGTCGTCCATCCCTGGCTGCGCGATTGTCGAAGTTGAAATCGACAATGTGCTGCACGAGTACACCACGCTCGAGGGTCTGCAGGAAGACGTCATCGAGGTGTTGCTCAACATCAAGGACGTTGCCATCCGCATGCACGGCCACGACGAGACGACGCTCACGCTCAGCAAGAAGGGCAAGGGCGTGGTCACGGCCGGCGATATCAAGGTCGATCATTCGGTCGAGATCGTCAATCCGGATCATGTGCTCTGCCATCTGACCAAGGACGTCTCGCTCAACATGCGTCTGAAGGTCGCGCGTGGCGTCGGCTACCAGCCGGCGGTATCGCGCCGTCTTCCGGATGAGGAAGCACGTCCGATCGGTCGCCTGATGCTTGATGCTTCGTTCTGCCCGGTGCGCCGCGTTTCGTACCAGGTCGACAGCGCCCGCCTCGAGCAGCGTACCGACCTTGACAAGCTCGTCCTCGAGATCGACACCAACGGTGCGATCGATGCGGAAGAAGCGGTGCGCAAGGCCGCGGAGATCCTGCAGGACCAGATTTCCGTGTTCGGTGATTTCACGCGTCGCGAAAGCGAAGGCGCGAAGACGGACAAGGGCGGCGTGGACCCGGTCCTGCTGCGTCCGATCGACGATCTGGAACTGACCGTACGTTCGGCCAACTGCCTCAAGGCAGAGAGCATCTACTACATCGGCGATCTCGTGCAGAAGACCGAAGTCGAGTTGCTGAAGACACCGAACCTCGGCAAGAAGTCGCTGACCGAGATCAAGGATGTACTGGGCCAGCGTGGTCTGTCTCTCGGAATGAAGCTTGAGTCGTGGCCGCCTCCGGGCATTGCCCACGGCATGCAGCTCGGCTGAGCAGTTTGTTTTTTTGCGATCCCGTTATTGGTCGCAGCGGTACCTGTGTCTGGCGAGCTTGCGCGTAGCGCCCTCGCCAGCCACCAGAAGCGGCGATTTTCGGCCGCTTTTCAATAAAGAGTCTGTTCCATAAAAGACTCATAACAGCGGGTAACCGCGAAAATCGGCCTTCGAGCCGATTTTTCATAACAATCAGATACCAAGGAATTGCCATGCGCCACCAGAAATCCGGACGCAAGCTCAACCGCACGAGCAGCCATCGCGAAGCGATGTTCAAGAACATGGCCGCGTCCCTGTTCAAGCACGAATTGATCCGCACGACCTTGCCGAAGGCAAAGGAACTGCGCCGCGTTGCCGAGCCGCTCATCACGCTCGCCAAGACCGATGGCGTTGCCAATCGTCGTCTCGCGTTTGCGCGTCTGCGCGACAAGCAGGCGGTCGGCAAGCTGTTCGTCGAACTCGGCCCGCGTTTCCGCGAGCGCAAGGGCGGCTACCTGCGCATTCTCAAGTGCGGTTTCCGCGTCGGCGACAATGCGCCGATGGCCTATGTCGAACTGCTCGACCGTCCGGCCCAGGCGACTGCCGAGTCCACGGAAGACTGAGTTGTTTCCAAGCTTTGTCGAAAAAGCCCCGTTCTGCGGGGCTTTTTCGTTTCTGGCTCTGGCGATGGCAGATTCGTCCATTGCCTGGAGATCCAGGGAACCGAGCTCCGCAAGCGTGGTCTTGATCCGTTGCCCACCGACATAGGAAACCCGCGATGAATCCAGCTTCGTTGTCCAGCCGCACCCTTTTTCTGCTTGTCGCGATCTCCTGTGCGTTGCTGATGGGGTATGCCTTCTTTGCGCAGTACGTGCTGGATTACCAGCCCTGCATGTTGTGCATGGTGCAGCGCGTATTCGTTTGCCTGGTTGGCATCATCGCCCTGCTCGCTGCACTGCATGGTCCGGGCCGGATCGGTGCGCGAATCTACGGATCGCTGGTTGCGCTGTCGGCCTTCGGCGGCGCGTACATCGCTGCACGTCACGTCTACCTGCAGCATTTGCCGCCCGAGCAGCTCGATGGCTGTGCACCGTCCTTCGAGTACGCGCTGGAGAACTATGGCGCGCTGAAGTTCCTGCGCACGATCTTCATCCGCGACCAGGATTGCGGCGTGATCGACTGGACCTTCCTTGGCTTGTCGATGCCGACCTGGACCTTCGGCTGCTTTGCATTGCTGTTTTTCGCCGCACTCTGGGCTGGTTTCCGCCGTCGTTGAT